>JBCCQC010000043.1:0-13236 GCA_039024535.1 Chloroflexota bacterium | reverse complement strand
GTCGCGCATTCCGAAGGCGTATTGCTGCCCGTCGCCGCGCACTTCCAGCGCGATGCCGTCATAGTCGGAAATATCCACGCCACGGAAGCCAATCCGCACGGATGAAAAGCCACCGTTGTTTTCCAGAGAGACATTGCCCTCAAATACGGCGTAGTCGTCTTCCTGATACCATGCGCCCTCGCTGATGCCACCCATCACGCCATCGTTGACGATTGTCCACACCTCTACCTGCTCGGCCTCGCTGAAGTCGAACACGACGAGTGATGTGGTTTGCAAAATCAGTGTGCCCAGTGCCCAGAGTATATTCATGTCTGTTATTCCAATTCCGGTAACGATAATTCGCCGTATGTTATCGTCATCGTTTAACATGAACGTGAGTGAGGGCTAAACAAACTTGCAGAGCATCCTCACAACCCGACGAGTGAGCGCCGGCCCATGCGCGTGGCGTAGGCTGCGCCCAGCCCGGCCAGTTCCAGCACAGCGGCCCCGGCAATCACAATCCAGTCGCCGCCGGGGAGCCAGCTTACCGCGTAGGCCACGACAGCCAGTGCCGCCCCACCCATGACGGTTGTCACTACGGGCGGGAACATCCGCGACGAGATGCGCCGCGCCAGCCATCCGCCGAACAATACGGCCAGCGTCACCCACCCGCTGATGACCAGCGCAATGAACAGCAGCAATCCCAGCAGGTAAAATGGCGATAGAATGAGCGCCAGAATGGGCAGATAGGCCGCTGCCAGAATAAATGCCGCTGTGATGCCCACCGCCATCAGTGCGATCATGCCGCCGGTAATCACCATCTGGCCGGGTATGGCCCGCACCGCTGCTTCTATGGTGCCAATGGGACGCGGTAGCATTGTTACCAGCAGGGCCGCTACCCCGGTGAGGAATAGCACGACCGGCAGTGGCAGCAGCACGCCGAATGCCTGTGCAGCGTTCGGGTTGTTCAGCAGGGAGACAAACCCCACACTCGCTAGCTGGCTGCCAGCACGCCGAACCATGCCGCCGGTTGCGTTGTGGTCGCATTTTAGCAGGGTGACGGTGGTTTCTGGCAGTTTTTCTACACAGGCGAGGATAGCCCCGTTAAAATTGTTGCTTACGTCAAGGGTGGTAGATAACACCACGGCTTCCCCGTTAATCTGGCCGTTGAGTGTTACATGCTCTGCCATGAAAACCGCATCGCCTGCGACCTGCCCATCGAAGGTGATGGTTTCTGCCATTGCTGTGAGGTCGTTTTCAACGCTGCTGTTGATGACAATGGTTTCCGCAGCCAGCAGCGCATAGCCGTCTACATCGGCATCCAGCGTGATGTCGTTGGCAAACACGGCCATGCTGCGGTCTATATCGTCGCTGATGTTGTAGGTCTGGTGGGCGGCGACAATGAGATCATCGCGGGAGAAAACGGAAAGCTGCCGTGCCAGCAGATTGCCCACGAACAGAATCGCCAGCAGCGCCAGCCCCACACCGAGCAGTGTCCATCGCTTGAAGGGCATGGGTGGTTACTCCGCCTTTTTCCATGTGCGGCCCAGCCGCCACAGCCCATACCACGCTGCCGGGATTAGCAGCAGCAGGGCAGGCAACAACGGAAAAGCTATCATCAGGTCACGTGCGCCGCTGATGGTGCCGGTAACGAGCGCATACAGGAACATCACCACGCCGATTACGCCCAGCGCAAACCCGCTGAGCGCACTGCCCGCCCCAAAAATGGACAGAATGCCGAGACTGAGCAGTGTGAGCAGCGGCAATGCCACGGCCGCTGCCACACCCAGACCTATCGCCAGTGCCCGTCCGCTGATGAGTGGCTGTGGTGCGGGTAAGGCTTCCGGTTCGGCAATTGCCGCCATAATTCCGTCCATCAGCGAGGACGGCGCTTTGCGTGGGCGGGCGTCGCGCAGCAACCTTTCCGCACTCTGCAACTTTTTATAGTCCGCAGCGGCTTCCGGGTTTTGCTTCATGCCTTCTTGCAGCTTGCGGTAGGCGTCCGGGTGGAGTGTTTCGTCTACAGCTTCCTGCATGTCCCGGTTCATGTTGTTGGTCATAGGCTGTTTCTTCCCCGCAGCGCATCCCCCGGACGTGCCGCATCTTCGCGTTCTCGTTTTTCGGTCGCTTTCTGGGCCAGCATCTGCCGTGCCCGGAACAACCGGCTTTTTATCGCGCTCTCGGTTGTGTCCAGCGCGTCGGCGATTTCCGCATAGGAATAGTCGTACCAGTAGCGCAGCACTACCGCCGCCCGGTAATCTGGCTGGAGTTCGTCCAGCAGGGCCTGTACTTCTTCGTTCATTTCGGCACGCATCGCCAGTCGCTCTGGCCCTTCTGCGTCCGTACTCAGCGCCATTGCATCGGCGCTCGGCAGCGGCTCATCCAGTGAAAGCAGTTGCATCCGCCGCTTGCGGATAATGTCGATGCAGTGGTTGGATGCAATGCTCATCACCCACGTTTTAAATGAGCGCGACGTGTCGTAGCGCCGCAGGTTGACGTATGCCTTCAGGAATGCGTCCTGTGTGGCGTCTTCTGCCTCGGTGCTGTTGCCCAGCATCCGGTAGCACAGGTTGTATACCGCGTCCTGGTGGGCATAGACCAGTTCTGCAAATGCGGCCTGGTCGCCATCAAGGGCCGCTTCTACCCATTCGACAATGGTCGGGTCAGCCACGGAGTTTTCGCCTTTGTTCCCCTTATTCGCGCGGGTGGCTATGTGGCCGTGTGCTGAGCCGTTATCCGGTATACGCAAAACACGGCGGCAGGTTCCACCCATTTGCCAATTATACCGCCTCATCTGACGAACCTCCATCGTGCCACGAACGGTACGTGTGCGTTACAATGGCTGCAATTTAACCGGACGATAACGGAGAACAGCATGGGTGACGACAACGGACGCAATACCCTGATCCTTGTGGGGGTGGCTTTTGTGGCCGGGGTGATTGTGGGGTTGATCCTTGTGCCACGCGGACGTGGGTCACATGAGGCGAAAAATAACCGGACAACGAGCAATCTGGTTTTCGGTAATATCATTATTGGCAGCAACAACGGCGAACGTAGCAGCATGGAATTCGGGCAGAACGACGACAGTGAGAACCGCTAACCATGACACTCCCTCCATCACGCCAGAGCGCGTTCGAAACGGCCCCTATGCCAGACCTGCTGGACATTCTGCTGAGGCAGTTCAAGCGGCCACTGGCAAACTATAGTATTGACCTGAAAAGCGAAGATGTAGACGCAATTTCTGCCGCTGCTGCTGCGAAAGAACCGCCTTCGGCCCATGCCGTTGAGGTGCGCGAAGGGCTGGTAAAGGCGGTTGCAGAGAGTGAAGCGGTGCTGGCCGGTTGGGAATTGACGTTTGCGCAGTCCCTGCGGACAGAGATGGCCGACATGCCCGGATGGGAAACGACCGCCGAGTTTCTGGATCTGGCGAACGAGAAAAGTAACGCTGAACTGCGCATTGCTGCCGGGAGTGCGCTGGTGCTGGCACTGGGTGATGAGCGCTACCGGCACCATCTGACGTTTTTGATTGAGAACCCGGCGCTGGACGATGTGAGCGCGATTATGGCAAAGCGCGTGGTTGATTTCGTGGATGTGTAGGGGCGAGGCCATGCCTCGCACACCACGACAACTATGCTTCGTTCTTCATCCGGCGCATAGACCAGCCAAGAATTTCTGTACGCTGGGCTGTGTTGATGACAAACGAGACTGTCACTGCCAGCCCCACCATGAGGAACACCCACAGGTTGAACTGCTGCCACTGCCCCTGGATCATTACGGTGTTGATCTGGTCATAAACGGCAATTACGGGGTCGGCGGCATCCAGGAACAGGAACGCAAAGCCGTATGCCGTCACCCACACGTTGATGTCTGCAATGCGGGCCGACCAGAAGCCCCCGCGCCGTGCCATGCGCCGGTTATCCTCGGCGGCTTTCATATCGGCGGCGGCCTGGCTGCGCTCCATGCTGATTTGCACGTAGGACGCGCTGGTAGCATCCAGGCTGGCAATAGTGGTCGTGAGTTGCTCCATCCTCGCTTTGAACTTTGCAATCAGCGCGTCAGATTCAAACTCGCGTTTGCGGTAGTTAATCACCAGCATGTCCGCGATCTGGAATAGCGCTGTAATCAGCACGGTAAAAATCCACACCATAACGCCATCCATCGGCGTTTGATCCAGTGATACGTAGGTGGTTAGCCCGTCGAAAATCAGTGCGATCACCAGTGCGAGCAACCAGATAGGCGAGATGTTGCGCACCATCCGCATGAGCGTTTGCCACGCTTTTTTCCACCATGGGTCGTTGACGGCGGCTTCCAGGCGGGCGACGGATAGCTGCGGCCCCACATTCTGCGACAGATCGGTGAAATAGTGGTTCCACAGTTGGTCTACGGTCATGTTCTGGTCTGCAAAGGTGAAGTTACCGGCGAGGTATTGCACGCCAGAGGCATTGCGGATGGCCTGAATAAACACCTGATACAGAAAGCGCCTGTCCTGCTCGAAGGTATCTGGTTGTTGTTGCCAGCGGGGGAGCATTTTGTCCTGGATGTAGTCGCTGTTGTAGCCCATCATGTTGTAAATCATGTGCCATGCGTCTTCAGCGTTCAGGCTGAGCTGACTGAGGTTGATTTCCTTCTGTGGTGCTTCGGTCACGTCTGTTTGCGTCGTAACGATGATGTCCTTCTGTTCTCTGGTTTTTGTGGCGGTTGCGGCGGGACGGGCAGCGGGTTTTGCTGCTGTGCGGGCCGGTTTTTCGTCAACGATCTGTGCAAAAACGGCGAATTCTTCGTTCTCGCCTACAGTGTCAAGGTCGTCGAGGTTGTCATTGCCGTTGGAGGAATTGACTCCACCGAATAGACTATCCAGATTGAACCCGAAACCGGGGCCGCGCTTTCGGGGTTCTGCTTCCGATTCGACTTCCTCTGCTTCTTCTTCATCGTTGTCGGGTTCCTCAACGGCGGCACGCTGCGCTTCCATGTCGTCGAACTTCTCTTCCAGTTCCAGCAGCGCAAATTCCAGTTCTTCTTCCACGTCCGGCTCGTATTCGTCTGGCATTTCCAGCGCCAGCACGGGTGCCAGATGCAGCATTGCCCCGCGCACCTGCCCGGTGTAGAACTCACTCAACGTCACATCGTTTTTGCTGGCGTTGGTGAATGTGCTCATCATGTCTGATGCTACGGGTTTTGCCGGGGCGTGTTTGTTCAGCAGCCAGTAGCCAATGGTGGCTGCGATGCGCCGCGCAACAATATCCTCTACGATGGCGAATTTATGCAGCAGGTCAAAAAACTCCTCCACTGGCTCTACAGCCACCTTCTGGATGAGTTCGCGCAGCCGCTTCTGGCTATCGCGGATGCCTGCGTTGTCGAATGACACTTCAAGGTATTTCGGGTCGATGTTCACGTGGTCGTCGCCCCCCGATTCGTTTTTTCACTTTGATTGGAATGCGATGGTATGCCCGTTAGTTATACAAAAATCCACGGGCGTGGAACAGATGAAATCATCTGCGACTGGAGAATACAAACCATTTTCTGATCTAACAATCAGGTGTTCTTCTGGCGGTCAATCTGCCACGACGCCCACCCCAGCAGCACCCACGCGACGAAAAAATAGCCTGTCCAGTAGTACGCGGAATAGCGGAACATCCACTCGTTCTGGCCCAGCATCAGGTACAGCGCGTTCGTCAGCACAATGAGCACAACCCCTGCCCACCGCTTACTGAAAAGCAGTGGCAGCACGCCCACTGCAAACACACTCAGCGCACTATTCCCGGCGGCATAGGGCGCAATCAGCAGCGAGGCGGCGATCAGCATCCCGGCTTTTTCACGGCTCAACGTCCAGCGCGTGAGGTATGCATGGGCCAGCGATAGCCCGATAAGCACAGCCCGCAGCAGATTCACAGCCAGCGGCGGTATCATGCCCGTCCGCGCAGCAGATGCGCCCATGCTGCTATCCATAATGCTGCCAAATTCCTGCATCCGCTGGAGTGAATCGTACCAGCCGCGACCCCAGATGAGCAGGCTCACCACGACAATTGCCAGTGTAATCCCGGCGGCGGTGACCCATTTTTGTGTGGGCCACTGTGCCACGGCATAGAGTCCGACGACCAGCAGCAGCAATACGCTCACCTGCGGCTTGGATGATGCCAGCAGCGCGGCTACTGCCAGCAAAACGGGCTGTTGCCCCCGGTAGGCAAATACCACCAGCAGCGCCCCGGCAGTCGAGATGATCTCGAAGTTGCCATCGGCCACGGTGCGCAGTGCCGGGAACGACAGCACCGTTAGCAAAATCAGGCCCACGTACAGCAAACGGTTGCGATGGCGCGGCACTGCCGCCACCAGCACAATAAACATGATGAACGTCAGCATCCCCCACCCGGCACGCACACTCAGCAGGCCCAGCGGCAGCAGTGGCAGCACACTCCACGGGGCCTGACGCAGCCCGGTATCGTCATAGCGCAGCCAGCCCCCTTCTATTGATGGGTACAGGTTCAGCCAGTCCAGCGCCAGTGATGTTTCTTCGATGTCGATGCGCTCAAAAAACTGAATGAACGCCAGCGCACTCACGGCCAGCAGCACAGCGGCAGTGACGTAAACGGGCATATTGCGGCGGGAAAGTCTCATGGGCGTTTTAGCTCTGTGTGCTATGGTTCTGGCCTTGATTTTAGCACAGGGAGACCGGCCTATGGATGAAAAGGCACGCTTACATAGTATTGCAGATCGAATCCGGGAGGATGCTGTAGACTGGCGGCAGACCAGTATGACGCCGTACATCGGGGAGCCGTTTAAAGCGCTGATTGCCGCGATGCTGAGCGCACAGACCCGCGAAGAAGCGACCACGGCGGCATCTGAGGCGTTGTTCGAGTTTGCCGATACGCCAGAAAAAGCGCTCGAAGCCGGGTTCGACCGGGTGCGTGATGCGATTCGTCCGGCATCGTTTTATACGAACAAAGCAAAGTATGTGCTTGGCATCAGTGAGATGCTGATTACCGAACACAACAGCGAAGTTCCCCGCGATCTGAAATCCCTGATGGCGCTGCCGGGGGTGGGGCACAAGGTGGGCACGCTGGTGCAGTACATCGCCTATGGCATTGATGAGCATGTGGTGGTGGATGTTCACGTAGACCGGATTTCGAAGCGGCTGGGTATCATTCCGCCGGGGCTAAAAGGCACGGAAAAGATCAGTGGCGCACTGAACGACGCGCTGCCCCGTGACCTGCGCGGCGAGTGGAACGAACTGATGGTGATGTTCGGGCGCAATGTGTGTATTGCCCGCAGGCCGCGCTGCACAACCTGTATGGTACATGACCTGTGCCCGCGTGTGGGGGTGGATAAGACTTGACCGATATTATGTAACAGACTTAACATGACATCCATTGATGTTCGACTATAATACTGCATAAACCGCTGATAATTGGGGCGAGGTTCATGACGGGCATTACCGTAAGCTGGACAGATAGCAGGCGGGTGGCGCTGCTGCTGGACTTCCCGGATGAATGGACGTGGGATGATCTGTATTTGATTGAGGAGACAGTACACAGCTACGCTGCGCAGGTTTCATACACAGTTGATCTGGTGTATTTGCTGGATGGGCAGAACTCGCTGCCGCGCAATTACTTCCGGCATATGCGCAGCCTTGCAGATCGCTACCCGGATAATATCGGTCTGGTGATCTGGACGGGGTGCAGCCGCCTGACGATGGAGATGATTCGCAGTGTGGCCCGCAGCTACCCGGATCTGGCCCAGCGGTATGCCTTCGCAACGGATCTGCTGGAGGCTATGCGCTATCCTGGCCCATAAACGCGGAACGGCGATTCGTTCGAATCGCCGTTCACATTGGGTCAATTGCGGGAGCAACCCCGTTGTTACTGTTGCTCACCGAGAGGCGAGCAGACGCTAAAGCAGGGTTACCCCCTTGAGACCTAACATACTGAATCACCTCCTTTATCTAGTTGACATTGCCACCAATTTAGCACGTCGCCATTCACATTGCAACTATTTTCTCGCACCAATTTTTGAATTCTCATAAAAGGTTATCACAAGTCCTGAACCGTTATGACTATTGATTGTGCCAGTGCAGGTTCACAATCGCGATTCGATTCTATCTGAGGGAATTAACTCGAAAATATTGACGTGTTTCGTGATCGGTCGGGGTTGGTCATCGTCCCCAACAAGGTAATCTAATTCCTGTGGAGATGCTGTTCCTGTAGCGTATCCTCTGACATGCACGATACGTTGTTCGTCTACAGTTCGCTCACGTATCTTTTCTCCGATCTGTACTGGCAACACATAATAGCGTCCCATATCCACATCACCATCTGCATTAACCCGGAGTGCCATCACACGGGGCATGTTAACCGTTCCCTTTTCAGCATCATCGTACAGGTCACGCCCAATTCGGATTTTCGAATCAAGCATCGACTGTGATTCATGCAGTTCGAAGACAGCTTTATCTCTCCCATAAAATCCCACGGCAAGTAGATCAACGGCTATCTCATCAGGGAGGGTGAGATCTGCCGGGACTTCGAGTGTAATGGTCAGGCTCGCTGTGGATGCGAATTCAACCGGCACATGCTGCCAGAAAGCATCAGCATCATATTGCACCACGTCATCATCAACTATCACCGCCAGATTTTGTCTGACCTGAATCTGGTGCAGGTACTCATCCAATTGGCGTTGTGCGGCCAGACGATAGTTTTTATTCGTTTGTTCGAGTTCAGCACGTGCAGCTTTCACGGCGGGGGGCAGGTCGCGTTCTGTGGAAATCGGAATACCCATGCGGCTATCCCACGTTTCGTTGCTCATGTAATAGCCATAGAGTAATTGCAGAAACGCGAAACCTGCTGTCACGATGAAACCAATGACAAGCGCTGTCAGAAAATCTCCCATTTACCCGCTGCTTTCGCGTGCCAGGGCGATGCCTGCCAGCACGAACGGCGCCAGGCAGCACAACCCCGCCAGCCATCCTGCACCCAGTCCTGTCACATTGGCCGCTGCATCGAATGAGCGGGCCGCCAGCGTAAACAGTATGTACAGTACCCCGGCCACCACCAGCCCGTAGAAGAACACACGGATCACCCGTGAACTGATTTTCATTGGTCTTATTGCCTTTCACATAACATCGTGCTTGCATTATAGAGCGTGTGGGCCGTGTTTGCCTGCCCACAGTTACTGATTGCGCAGGAGAGCATCATGCAGAACGAGATCGACCATATCTTCATCATGGCGGATGTTGGTGCGCCAGAAGCGAATAAACTGGTGGATGCCGGTATAGTAGAGGGCACATCACGTAGCCATCCGGGGCAAGGGACGGCCAACCGTCGCTTTTTCTTCGCTAATATCATGCTGGAGTTCCTGTGGGTGCATGACGCTATTGAAACTGGTAGTGATCTCATTCGGCCAACTCATCTGCTGGAGCGCTGGCAGCAACGCGGTACGCAGTCGCCTTATGGTATCTGTTTCCGTCCGGTGGTAGCGGTGCCGAATACAGGCCCTGTTTTTGACACGTGGGACTATAAACCGCCCTATCTGCCGGCTGGTATGGCGATTCAGGTCGCGCATAACGCCGACGTACTGCGCGAGCCATTTCTGTTTTTTCTGTCGTGGGCACACGCGCCAGAAAACCCGCCACAACATCCTGCCGGGTTGCATACACTCACGTCTGTAACACTGCATATGCCGGACGCAGAGCATCTGTCCCCGCCGTTGCAGGCCGCTATGCCTGTGATACAGGTCGTGTCGGCAGATGCGCATCACATCGCATTGACATTTGATGACGGCTCACGGGGCCAAACTCTCGATTTGCGTCCGTTTGCGTCGCTTTCGATTGTGTATTGAGGCATATACTCCGGCAGTTCCCGCTGATTCAAGGGATCTGTAAAGTCATGAGATAGGATGCTGGCAAAAAAGCGTGGCATATCACGGCAGTGTGCTTTCGCTTTAAAATCAGTGTAGATATGCGTGCCGCCATGTTCAGCCAACGACATAACAGAGGACAACACAAACACTATGACAACGACTGCAACACAATTCCGACGAACCCGCTTTACTATTCTTGCTTATCTGCTGCTGTGCTACTTTGGCATCATGATGGTTATGTTGAGTGCGCTGATGCCGTTTGTATCAGATCGGCTGGAACTGAACTATGGTCTCACGGGCCTGCACCTGACGATTAGCTCTGTTGGCGCGTTCCTCGTTGGCACGTATGGTGACTGGCTGGCCCGCAAAATCGGTAACGGGCGGGCGGCATGGATGGCTGCGCTGCTGGCAACAGCGGCCCTTACAGGGATTGCACTGGGCAACACGCTGTGGATCACGCTGCCACTGGCGTTTTTCCATGGGACGGGTGCAGGTGGCACGGCACAGTTTACCAGTGCTGCCCTGTCTGATGAGCACACGATCTACCGCACAAAGGCCATTACAGAAAGCAACGTCACCTCGGCAATAGGGGTGGCGGTGGGGCCGCTGCTGGTAGGCGGGTTGCTGCGCGTGGGGTTTGATCTTGTGATGGCGGTGATTGTGGCAGGTGTGCTGCTGGCGGCTATTGCCGGGTATTTTCGTGGGGTGCGCTTCCCGCAGCCGCTGGCGGCACAGGTCAACACAGAACAGCGTAAATCGGGCGAACCGCTGCCGTTGTTGTTCTGGATGTTCTGTGTGCTGTTATTCATTGGCGTGTCGATTGAGTGGTTGACGCTGTTCTGGACGCCGGATTTTCTATCCGATGTAATTGGCTATGAGCGCAGCACCGCCGCCGCGCTGATGAGTGTGCAGGCAATAGCGATTGTGGTGGGGCGTTTGGTGGGGTTGCGCCTGCTGCAATTCATGTCAGATCGAACGCTGCTGGTGCTGGCGTTCGGGTGGGTGCTGCTGTCTTACCCGGTGTATCTATTCAGTCCATATCCGCTGCTCAACGTGATGGGGCTGTTTTCTGTGGGGCTGGGTGTGGGCAATCTGTTCCCGCTGTGTTTCTCCGGTGCGATGGTTGCAGCCGGGGCACACACAGGCCGCGCCAGTGCGCGTATTTCCCTGTTTGGCAGCGGTGCGATCCTGTTGATGCCCAACCTTGTTGGCAACCTCGCTGACCAGATTTCGATTCGTCCCGCTATGATGGTTGCTATGCTGCTGTGTGTGATTGCAATTGGCATTGGTATGGTGGTGAACCGGCTGCGTGACAACCGGGCTGCGCCACAACCTCTGCTATAATGAACGAACTACACATCGCAAACAGGACAGAACTCCATGCCGGAAAAAGTCGAAATCATTGCACGGGAGGAGGTCTTTAATAAGGCCATCTTCCGCATAGAAGAAGCGAAACTGCGCCACGAAAAGTACGACGGTACGATGAGCGAGGAAATCTCCCGGTTAAATCTGGATCGTGGGGATTCTGTGGCAGCGGTTGTCCACATTGAGGAAACGGATGAGATTGTTCTCATTGAGCAGTTTCGCTTTTCCACATATGACCGTGGCCCCGGCTGGCTGCGGGAGCTGCCTGCGGGGATGATCCGCGATGGTGAACGCCCGGAAGACAGTATGCGCCGCGAACTGGTGGAAGAAACTGGCTACACGGTAATCACCCTGCGGCCTATCAGTACGTTTTACGTCAGCCCCGGCGGTACATCGGAGCAAATTCACCTGTTTTATGCCCGCATCCACGAGGGCCTGAAAGCCGGTGAGGGTGGCGGCGTGGAAGAAGAAGCTGAGGACATCCGCACTGTGCTCACGCCTATCTCTACGATAGAAACGCTGCTGGCAATGGGCCACTTCTCCGACGCAAAAACGATTATCGGGTTGCAGTGGCTGCTGATAAACCGGGATCAACTGGCGGCGTATTGATCGACATACAGGATTGCAGGGCGTCGTACACTACGCCCTCGTTCCTCGCGTATTTCCTGTGTGATACTGCACTTGCCGCACGCCCCATTCTGTGACACACTCTGGCTCTAATGCTACGCTAAAGTTTCTTTACATGGACATTGAGACCTATGGGGCGATTCATCCTGCGGCGGCTGGTTTCGGCCATCCCCGTGCTGATTGGTATTCTGATTATCTCGTTTTCGATGGTGCGGCTCATCCCCGGTGATCCGTGCCGCGCCGTGCTGGGCGAACGCGCCACCGAGGAGGTTTGCGAGGCGTATTTTGAGCGTATGGGACTCGATAGACCGATTATTCAGCAGTTTGGTATTTATCTGGGGCAGGTGCTGCGTGGCGACCTCGGTACATCGTTCCGATTGCAGATCAGCGTGGGCGAACTGCTCATCAGCCGCCTGCCCACCACATTTGAGCTAACCCTTGCAGCCGTTACGTTTGCGGTGCTCATTGGCATTCCGCTGGGCGTGGTTTCAGCGTACTATCACAACTCCCCGGTGGATGTGGGCACGATGCTGGTTGCCAACATTGGCGTGAGTATGCCGGTGTTCTGGCTGGGCGCGATGCTTTCGATTCTGTTTGGCGTGTGGCTGCGCGATACACCCTTTGCACTGCCGCCGAGTGGCTCGGTGTCTTCAACATTCCCACAGGCGCCGTTTTACGTGGCGTGGGGCATCTACCCGGACACGGTTGATGAGCAGAGTATCAACGGGTTTGTGCGCTTTCTGGCAGAACTGAACATCCTCAACGGGCTGCTGACGTGGAACTGGCCGCTTATCGGGGAGGCTATGCGCTACCTGATATTGCCAGCCATTGCCGTGGGTACTATTCCGCTGGCAATTGTGGCCCGCATGACGCGCTCGTCTGTGCTGGAAGTTTTAAACCTCGACTACATCCGCACGGCACGCGCCAAAGGCCTTGCAGAACTGGTCGTGGTCGGGTCGCATGGGTTGCGCAACGCCCTTTTGCCAGTGGTGACGGTAATTGGCCTCAACTTCGGGCTGCTTATCAGCGGCGCAGTGCTGACGGAAACGGTGTTTGGCCTCAGTGGAATCGGGAAAACGCTGGTAGATGCCATCGAATCGCGTGATTATGTGGTGGTGCAGGCCTTTACGCTGGTGACGGCAACGGCGTTTGTGGTTATTAACCTGATTGTCGATCTACTGTACGCCTACCTGGATCCACGGATTCGCCTGGACTAACCGAGGAAAACCGCTCATGTCTTCTACTGTTACACAATCGCCAGTTGCAAAGCTGAACAGCCCCGAAGCCGAGACAGCACGTACAACGCCACTCCAGCAAACGGTGCTCAACCTCCGTGCCAATAAATCTGCCATGATCGGACTGACGCTGCTGGTGTTGCTGGTACTGATGGGCATTTTTGCGCCGGTCATCGCTACCCAT
>JBCCQC010000042.1:0-13241 GCA_039024535.1 Chloroflexota bacterium | reverse complement strand
TGCCAGCAGGGTCGCCACGCCTATGCAACCTACCAGCGCCAGCAATAATAATCGTCGGGTCAGCATCGGTTAGCCTCCGTGCAATATTTTGTTGTGGACTTAACCCTATTGTATGGCGGCTGCGGGATGCTGCAACGAGGCGCAGGGCAATCAGTGGTCTTTACTGGCCGATTCCATGTTGAACAGTTCTACGCGGTGGGTCTTCATGGAGTAGATGCCGATTTGTGGCTGTGCAGTGGTGAATACGATCTGGTTGTTATCCAGCCACACGGCCCCATCTGCCATCACGTCCCCAATGGGAAAAGAACGCCCGCTGCGGATTTCGTAGATGGTCACGCCATTTTCGGTATGAATGAGCAGGTTCTTGCTATCCGGTGAGAATTCCAGTGCCTGTGCTTTTTCCCATGCTGGTGTGAACCACTTCAGCGTGGCCGTGCGCAGGTCGTAGATGCCGCTGCGCCAGCCGCCCTCGAAGTTAGAATCTACTGCGAGGAAGCGCCCGCTGGACGACCACGCCCGGACAATATCGAATGCCCCCGCCAGCGTGCTCAGTTCACGGCGCTTGTTAAAGCCGTCGCCGTTCATGATGTACATATCGCTGTTGTGCTGGTTGTCGGTTGCGTTGGCGGTATAGGCAATCTGGCCCCCGTCCGGGCTATACACAGCGCTTTTAATTGGCGTGGCATAGTCGGTAATTTTGCGCATGTGGCCGGTTTCCGGGTTCAGCAGGCGCAGGTTCAGTTCGCCGCGCAGGTCACTCACGCACAGCATGTCTTCACCTTCGGGATGGAACATGATGGGGTAGGTATTGGTGTGGAAGTAATCGGTGATGGCGGTGGTTTCGCCGGTTGCCACGTCCACCCGCCAGATGTCGTGGAACCAGTTGCCGTCGTCGCGGGCCATGTAGATTGAACGCGCATCTGGCGACCACACAATTGCCATATAGGGCTGGCTTCATCGCAGGTTGGCCCACAGTTCGACCGGGGGCCGCTGCGGATTCATCACATCCAGCAAATTCAGGGAAAGGGACTCTGGCTGCCCTTTAAGGAAGGCGACCCGGTGCCCGGAGGGTGAAACGGTAAGTGTCTGGATAGCCTGCATGGTCTTTTTCATCTATTGGGTAAGCATAAGATCAGCATAAAGTTTACCAGACACCCCCACTGCTGCGAAAGCCGATACCACGGAGAAATATCAAATCTATGACATTTTATTTCGGGTAGGTAAAGGTTTGTTCACAGGGGGTAAAAAATGTATAAAACTGGTTTATGCTCCGTGATATTTGTGGTATCTTTACGGTGTTGATGTGACGTAAAGGCTCCGTAGATGGCTGTAAAACTTCTGTATATTGATGACAATGCGTTAATGCTGAGGGGCTTTGATACCCTGCTGGCAGGCTCTAACATTGAGCTACTGGTTGCCAGCAACGGCCTTGATGGTGTGAATGCTGCGTTTGCCCATCTGCCGGACGTGGTGCTGACGGATATTCGCCTGCCAGATATTGACGGCGTAGAAGTGATGATGCGCCTGCGCGAAAACCCGCAAACGGCACACATCCCGGTCGTCATGATTACCGGGTACATCAGCCAGCGCACCCGCCACTACGCCGAACGTATGGGTTGCAGCGGCTACCTGACCAAACCGGTAAACACATCAACGCTGCTGGGGGCACTACAACCGCTGGTAAGCATTCCCCTCTATATCCCTGAAAACTAACCGCAAGATCACTCTCCTTCAATTTGCGGCATGGGCGTGGCAATCAGTCACGCCCTTTTGTGTTCCCTTTTCTCACTCTATCGTGAAAAAATGTGCATTTCTATCGTCAGCACTGTTACACTGGTTGTATTGTGATTTACTGGCAGGAACAAACACTCATGAACCCTGACGTACTGACCTATCCATTCTTCGCCTCGGTCGTAATGGCTGTGGTGACGGGTATTTTTGCTTTTCTGGTGATGCGGAGCTGGTGGCAGAAGCGCCGTCCGCATCTGTTTGCGTGGGGCTTCGGGCTGACGTTGTACTTTGTGGCGTCGTTTGCGCAGGTGTGGCTCAAATTTGCGTGGGATCCAACATGGTACCGGCTGTGGTACTGGTGTGGTGCGCTGATGATTCCGCCGTGGCTGGGGCAGGGTACAATTTTCCTGCTGGTGCGGCGTGGCAGCATCGCCCGTAACACAATGGCAGCGCTGGTGCTGGTGAGCGCGATGACGTTTGTGTTCATGTTTATCACACCGCTGACGCCGCCGATGCCGTGGCCTGTGGGCGCAGATCTTGTGATGCTGACGGACGAGATTATGCCGTCGTTCAGCGGGAGTGTGCGCGGGTTTGTGCCGATTACGAATGGCCTGGGCACGTTGATGCTGGTAGGTGGCGCGATTTATAGTGCGCGGCTGTTTGCGGCAAAGCAGATTATGCGTAACCGCGTGATTGGCAACTGGTTTATTGCCATAGGCGGTTTACTCCCGGCAACGGGTGGCTATTTCATTCGCCTGGACATGACGGCATTCAAGTACACCGCAGATTTACTGGGTGTGGTGCTGATTTTCGTCGGGTATGTGTTCGCCACGAGGGTGCCGAAGGCCGTCAACGAAGCACGCGCCGCGAAGCAGGCTCGCAAAGAAGCACAGCCCACGTAAACTGAACATGTATGTTGTAGGGGCTTGATTAATTAAGCCCCTACTGAATAATAACCGGGTTCGCAGGCGGAAAGGTCAATGCCCTTTCCCTACACAGGACATTCAACACCGCCAGAAACCCGATTTCTGGAAAACAACATGGCAGAACTTTACCCCATCATCCGCAGCGCACACTATATTATCGCATGGGCGGGCGTTTACGTCGGTGTGTTGATGTTCGGCATTGGCGTTTACATCGGCATTGTGCAGCGCCGTGACGTGACGGTGCTGTTCCGGCGAACGGTATATTTCATCGCCGGGACGATGGTTGTGCAGATGGGCATCGGCATGTGGCTATGGTACGTGGTGGGCGTGCGCCCCGCAGCAGAAGCTCACTGGATTTACGGCGTAGGTACAGCGGCAGCCCTGCCCTTCTTCGCGTTTATCGAGATGACCGCGCAAAAACGCCCTTCAATGGGCAGCTACATCTGGGGGTTCGGGATGCTGGTAGCCGTCGGGTTCCGCAGCATCCTCACGGGCTAAAACTCGCGGGGCATTTCCACCCGCTTGATTGTGGTTTGCGCGTACTGCGCCAGATCAAAGTTTTCGTCCTGCATCTGCATACGGGTGAGCGGCAGGCGCTCTCGCATAATAACTTCCAGCGCCAGCAGGTCACGGTCATAGCCAATGCTGGACGCAGCCCGCAGGCGGTTGTCTTTAATGTACATGGCGAGGAAGTGTTTGCCCTGCACACTGCCACGATACACAATCGTGTCCCATTTACGCACATGCCCCACGTAACCCAGCCGCAGCCCGCTGCCCTGCTCCGTCCAGAAGAACGGGATGATGCTATCGATGGTTTCTTCGCCGCCCATGATATTGTGCGCGGCCAGCACCCCCTGCTGCTGGGCGGTGCGCCAGCGTTCCGAACGTTCGCGTTCACCCACGCGGTTTTCATAGGTGGCAATATCACCGACGGCGTATACATCCGGGGCGTTGGTGCGCAATTGCTTGTCCACCAGTACGCCGCCGTCCTCGGCCAGCAGGATGCTGCTTTTTTGCATGAAGCCGGTGCGGGGTGCTACGCCCACAGCAACCACAGCGAAATCGGCCTCAATAGTACGCCAGTCGTTCAGTTCAAGGGCCGTCATACGCCCATCACGGTGCATCACACGGCGCACGCTCTGCCCCCGGTGGATGGTGAGGCCGTTGACGTGCAGATGATGATCCAGCAGCATTTTGCCGATGTCATCGCCAAAGCTATCACGGTAGAGGCCACGCTGCTGCTCCAGAATTGTGACCTCCATGCCGTGTTCACGCAGTGCCAGTGCCACTTCGATGCCGGTAAAGCTGGCCCCCACGACCACGGCTCGTTTCGCCGTTTTTGCAAGGGCGGCGATGCGACGGGCATCGCTCAGTGAGCGCAGCGTAAACACGTTGTCCAGCGGCGGGGTATTTTGCAGTGTATGAGGGTGGCTGCCCATCGCAAGAATCAGCCGGTCATAGTACAGCAGGGCCTCACTCCCCACCTCATCGCGGAAGCGCACCAGCCCCTCAGATGGCTCTACGTCGGTAACTTCTGCGTGGGTAATCAGTTCGATTTCCTGCTGGCGATACCAGCGCCGATTGTGCAGCGTGACCTGTGTATCGTTCATGGTACCGGCCATGTACTGTTTGGAAAGCCTTGTCCGGTCAACCGGCGGGGATGACGCTGCTGTGAGGATCACCACACGCCCCCGGAACCCGCTGCGGCGCAGTTCAAGGGCAGCTGCGTGCCCCCCGGCCCCACCCCCGACGATCACAACCGTCAGGTCGTGGCTGGCACGGTTGTTAAAGGCGCGTCTGGTGGGGGCGGCTTGCAGCGTGAGCACAAGCTGGCCGCTGTCATCCATTTCTAGCTGGTATGACGGCACGTCGGCAATGGCCGGGGGCTGGTTGCGCACACCACAGCGAATATCAAAGCTGCTGTGGCACCACGGGCACATCACCGCATGTTCATGCAGCAGGCCATCTTCCAGCGGTGCGCCATCATGTGAACACACCGCCCCCATTGCGTGGTAGGCTCCCTCACGGTCACGGATGACGAGCACTGCATGGCCGTCAATATCAATGCGTTTCATCTGCGCGGGCTGGAGGTAGTCGGCAGTGCTGCCCAGAATATGCGTGGTCATGAGGGTATCTCCTGCGAGTTGTGCGTTTCACGTTCCAGTATACTCGCAGCGAAGCCATCGGGGGCATCGTTTTGTAGTAATAAACCTCAGGGGATGAGATGGCTGTCCTCCACCGTCAGCGACACCACATCCCCTACATCGAAGGATGAGCCGAGCCATTGGCCTATGTGCAGGGCATGGCGTGCCATGCTCTGCACCACCGGGAAATTCTATTGGTCTGCTTCCGTCCAGAACCTGTCGCTGAGGTATTTATACCCGTTATCGCAGAACACCGTGACGATGAGAGCTTCCTCACCACGGGCGGCGGCTTCTTCCGCCAGCAGCAAACCGGCAAAGAAGTTCGCCGCAGCGCTGATGCCCACCAGATAGCCTTCTTCACGTGCCAGACGGCGTGCCATGCGGTAGGCGTCCTTTGTGGCAACAGCCATGCGACGGTCGGCAACGGTTTCGTCGTAGATGCCGGGTGTGATAGCAGTTTCCATGTGCTTCAGCCCTTCAAGGCCGTGGAACGCAGAATCTGGCTCCATAGAAACGATGTTGATATGTGGGTTCAGTTCGTGCAGGCGGCGGCCAGTGCCCGTCAGCGTACCAGAAGTCCCCAGCCCTGCTACAAAGTGCGTCACCTCGCCGCTGGTCTGCGTCCAGATTTCCGGCGCGGTGGTGTGGTAGTGGGCCTGCCAGTTGGCATCGTTGTTGTACTGGTTCGCGTAGAAGTAGGTATCGGGATCGCTGTCGGCCAGTTCGCGCACGGCTTCAATTGCGCCATCGCTGCCTTCCAGCGGGTCGGTGAATTCCAGTTCTGCGCCATACGCCCGCAGGATGGCCTTGCGCTCTGGACTTACATTTTCTGGCATAAACAGTTTTACGCGGTGGCCGCGTGCCGCGCCGAGCATGGCATAGGCGATGCCTGTGTTGCCGCTGGTGCTATCCAGCAGAATCTGGCCGTTGCCCATGTCGCCGTTGCGCTCTGCCGTGCGGATGATGTTGAGGGCGGCGCGGTCTTTGATGCTGCCGCCGGGGTTATGCCACTCCGCTTTGGCGTAGATTTTAACGTTTGCTGGCAGGTGAGAGGTGATATTACGGAAGCCGACCAGCGGCGTATTGCCAACCTGCTCTTCGATGGCCGTGGGTTCAGTGACAGCCGGGGCACGATATTGTTCAAGCAATCTGAGTGAACTCATGTTTGTCTCTCTGTGTGTTGTGCTGACGATAAAACGGGGTGCGGCAAAGCCGTCACCATAGGTGGAACGTTACAGTACAGGGTGCGCCGGGGGATGTTTATGCAGTTGTGGTGCCGGTGTGGATGCTAAACGCCGCAGACGCTATGGGGTTGCGTTGCGGTTACAATAGGTGTTGTAAAGGCGATATAGCCTGTGGGTATCGAATTCAGTCATGTGCGTCAGTGTAGTCCGTGTGGTTTGCTCTGTCAATGAGTCCGGGTAATCTTTCTTGCTGCTCTTATTTGACAGTACCGGGGGCGTCATTCTTACACGGGGCGCCCCCGGCGTGCAGCTACCGGCCAGCAGATATGCCGCTATTTAACGCACAACTTCAACGCGGGCATTGCCGTTGCCATACAGGATGCCGCCCAGGATCATGTTGATGAAGCTGATGATGAGCGCACCCAGCACACCCCACCAGAACGTATCAATCGTCAGCGGGGTGATAGCCGCTGTGATTGCCAGCATCGCACCGTTCAAAATGAGCAGGAACAGCCCGAACGTCACAACGATAAACGGCAGTGACAGAACCGTCAGGATAGGCCGGACGATGGCATTCACGAACGCGAACACCAGTGCAATCACCGCAAGGCTCACCACGCTTTCCGGGATGTGAATGCCGGGGACGATGTAGGCCGTGACCGCAATAGATAGCATGTTGGCAACCAGGTTCACGAAAAAGTCTCGCATGGTTGTTAATTTCCTCTCTCTTCTCTTTCCGTTGTACACACTATACGCAAACATAACGGAAAAAGTATTGAAATTTCGTTAGCCAACTCGAAATTTCCCGTATATTCCGCATAAACACACGGTGTGGCTACTCGAACAGCACTTCCATCAGCATCACGCCCAGGCGCAGCTTGTCTTTGTGCTGGAGCTTGTGCGGCATGTTGGGTTGCAGGCGCTTGCCGTTAACGAATGTGTGGTTCGCGCTGTCCAGGTCCTGGATGAGCAGACGATCTCCCTCGCGGCGCAGCAGCGCATGGGTACGGCTAACGCCCCGGCGGAACGCGCCATACGGGTTCAGGTCAATATCGGGCTTGATGCGGCGGATGTTGTCCTCCCGTCCGATGAGCATCGTGCCGCCCCGGAACGTTTTTACCAGGTCGCCATCTGCGCCGACGAAGCGCAGGCGCAGCACCGTCCCGAACGGTTTTTCCGGGTCTGGCACGACAGATTCGTCGTCCGGGAATTGCAGGATTTTGTTCTGGTTCAGCATACCGGTGCCCAGTCGGTCTGTAGTACCGTGCAGGCCCGGCAGCTTACCGGCCTGGGTTAGCAGGCGGTAGCAGCGGCGGCAGATGAGTGCGCCCACGGGGTTTTCGTAGCCGCAGTGTTCACAGATGTTCGTTTTGCTGTTGTCTGTCATGGTAGCCGTTCCTTATTTTCCGCTCACGGTGGCTATCTGTTGTAGCTTCTTAACAAATACATCATAATCGACGTTCCTGTTTGCCGAAGCGGAGACATCAGACGGCTCGTGTTTGATACAGTTATTTTACTACTCATTGCCTTTTTTGGCGCGTTTACGCAAACAGTTTCCGGGTTCGGGATGGGTTTGATTATGATGCCGGGGTTTGCGTCTATCCTCGGGCTTGAGACCGCCCGCCCGCTGGTGACCCTGCTCGGTAGTACGGCGCAGGCTGTCGTGATGATTCGCAATCGCCGGTCACTCACGTTCGGCTCGCTGGGTGTGCTTACGGTGATGGGGCTGGGCGGTGTGTGGATTGGCAACCGGGTTATTGAACTGGGTATTCTGCCAGAAGCAATATTGAAGCTGGGCCTCGCGGCCATCATCATCGGGTACGCATTGTATGCGCTGCTTTCCCCCACCATGCCACATCTCAAAACAGATCGCTGGGCGTGGCCGGTGGGCCTGATGAGCGGTGTACTGAGCGGCACATATAACACGGGCGGGCCGCCGGTGGTCATCTATGCAGATGCCCGCCGCTGGACGCCGGAGATGATGCGCAGTAACCTCTCCGGGTTTTTCCTCACCAAGGGGCTGATGCTGATGTGGGTACACTTCCGCAGTGGCAACTTTACCCCGCAGGTGATGAACCTGTACTACCTCGGTGTGCCTGTGCTGATCGTCGGGATGCTGATTGGTTTTTCGCTGTACGGCAAAATCAATGATGTGCGCTTTCGTCAGATTGTACTGATACTCCTGCTGGCAATGGGCGTTAACATCCTGCGCGGTGTGGTCTTCGGGTGATGTTGTTCATGCTTATTATGCAATATTCACTGTTAGAATTATGCACATCTGGTGTCAAATTTGCGACAGAGAAACTGGCTTATTTGTAAAAAAGTACCGGGTTGTGGCTTCACAGCGTGATTGTGATAGGTAATCTACACGATACAATGTTGCGTTAACCCGCATCTACTGTAATATCGGTTCACTACACATTACAGAGGGAACAGACGGAGTAAATCATGGCTGGCTGGCTGGAGCGCGGACTGTTTAAAATTGAAGACCTGTATGATGAAATGCGGCTGGGCGCAAGATCCATACTGGGCACATCGCGCCTGCCGGTCATTCGTCCGTACATCGGCCATGCCAACGACCATACGCTTTACCTGCGCGGGCGCGTGCTGCTCAGTGATAGGATACAGGCCCCCACTGAGGATGACAGCACATGGCGGAACTTCCGCAATACATATTACCGCTTCAACAGCAGCGAAATCCCCCGTGCAAAAGTCACGGCGACCCTTCAGGGCCACATGCAGGAAGCCGTCTGTGATGAAGAAGGCTTTTTCCGCTTTGAACTGACACCACAGGCCGGGGTTCCTACCGATTCGTTCTGGTGCGAGGTACAGCTTGCCGTGGCAGATACACCCATCCGTGGGCTTTCTACAGAACAAACGGAAACCTCCGGGCTGGCAATTGTGCCATCTGCTGAGGCACATTTCGGCGTCATCAGTGATCTGGACGACACGATTATGCGCACCGAGGTGCTGAACACGTTCAAGATGCTGCGTAATACCTTCCTGGAAAACGCCTACACACGTTTTGCCTTTGCCGGTGCGTCCACATTCTACCGGGCGTTGCAGGCGGGTACGGCTGGCCCGTGGAACCCCATCTTTTATGTTTCCAGCAGCCCGTGGAATCTGTATGGTGCGATTCAGGATTTCTTCAAGATCAAAAACATCCCGGCAGGGCCGCTTTACCTGCGTGATCTTGGCATCAGCCGGCGCACCTTCCGGGGTAACGGGCATATGGGCCACAAACTCAGCTTCATTGAGCAAATTTTTGACCGGCACCCATACCTGCCGTTCATCCTCATCGGCGACAGCGGCCAGAAGGATGCCAACATCTACCACGAAGTTGCCCGACGGTATCCAGACCGGGTGCTGGCGATTTACATCCGCGATGTAGAAGTGTTGAGCCGTGCAACCTACGTTGAGGAAATTGCGCTACAGGTCAAGCAGGAAACCGGCGTGGATATGCTGCTGTTCCAGAACACGGCGGGGGCTGCCGAACATGCCGCCGACCGGGGATACATCGCGCCAGAGGCGCTGCAAGCAGTGCGTGAGCGGGTGAATGCGTAAAGATTTATAACAGGTTGGCGCAACAGGTTGCCGGATTGCGTCGATAGCAGTATAGTTGCATTGCGTTTAGAAATGGTTTTTCTTTCCCTGTACCGCACCGGTGCGGGAACACTTTTGCTTAGCCCCACCTGAGTTCTGGACTGACGACACAGCATGAGCGATGTAACTGTACGCCTGGACGATCATTACCGGCTTGTATCGGCGGTGTTAGCCGCTACCACCTATCCTGAAAAATCGCAGGCAGAAAAGCCCCACGGCACCCATGCCCACGCCCGCGCCACCTCCCGCTACCTGCGAGAACACCGCGACCACCCGGCAGTACAGGGGATGCAGGGCCTGCTGGATAATGGTGCCCCGATGGAGGCTATGTTCACGCTGATTGCGCACCTGCCGTGGCCTTCGCTGGAGACGCCCGGTTTGCCGAAGTGGGTACCAGCCAACTGGAACCAGCAGCTTGTGGACTTTTACCAGAAAGCCAACCTGAGCGACTGGTGGGAGCGCGAGGGGCAGTTGTGGAACGCCGCAATAGACCAGTCTGAGCGGATGTTCCGGCAGGCGGGGTTCAAAACGTTCCTCAGCCAGTTTGTGGGCGATATTTCTGAAACGCTGGTGTTTGTGCCCAATATCTGCTACCCGGCAGACGCCGAAATCGGCATTCGTGTGGGGGCAAGGGAACTGGTGGCTGTGTGCCCACCGCGCCTCGCCTGGGGCGATAGCCCCCCGTGGCCCTACGATGAGGACAAGCCCTACATCCATCGTGTCGCGCTTACCCAGTACACCCGCCTGATTTTGCTGAGCTACCTGCGTGCTAACAGCGACGTGGTGGTAGAAGCGGCCAAAAACGAACTCCCCGTCAGTGACCAGTTCAAAGCGCTGTACCCCACATGGGGCGAGCAGTTCGTGACGATTTTCGTCACCGCGACGATGGCAATTTACCTGGAAACGATGGATCCGAAGGAAAAACGTGCCTTCGTCAAAGAGCAGACGAAAATCCACAATATGAAGATCCTGCCCGGTGCGGTGAGTGTGCTGCAACGCTACCTTCAGGAGCGCGAAAGCGGCAAGTTTGAGACGCTGGCAGACTTTTTGCCGGTGTTCCCCAAACAACTTAAGGTGGCAAAGCGGATTATCTCCATCTGACGGGCCGGCTCCCATGCCCGTCCCCACGTAAATACTCATCAGCGCCCCTTACATCAGAAAATAAATCTCCCGGTAGAGCAAGGCACCGCCCTGCCCTACCACCGCGCATTTTGCAGATACCTCATGAAAATTAGCAGAAAATTTAACCTCGGTTAAAAAAATATCCCGCGTGTGAAAACAAATTTGCATATTTAGTTAAATAAAATCTTAAAATCCAACAAAAGTCACAGAAGGCAGGGTTAATGGCTGTTATGCTTACAGTCAAATCATATCAAACGTTCTTTTGATGAGGAGAGATTTTCTATGACTCACATTATCACCAGCCTGTGCCTGCGCGATGGCGCTTGTGTCGAAGTTTGCCCCGTTGAGTGCATCATCCCCGGCCAGCCGGAAAACGAGTGGCCGTGGTACTACATTGACCCGGACACCTGCATTGACTGCGGCGCGTGCATCCCGGAATGCCCGTATGAAGCAATCTTCATCGAGGAAGAAGTATCTCCGGAATACGACATGGCAGCCGGCCAGAAGCGCATTGACCATGCCACTAAAGAAGAAGTTGAGTACGCAGGCGGCGAGGTGGTTGACCTGACGGTAGACATCCAGCCGAACTATGATTTCTTCTCCGCTGGCCCCGGCTACGACGCAATGGATATGTAGTTCCCCTGTTGTGCGGGCGGCCCGGTGCCGCCCCACACGCTTTAACCCTCTCCAGTACACCCCGGCAACAACAACCACAGACGAAAAAGGGCGACCATCCGGCCACCCTGTTTTTGCTGCTGTGCAACAGGCGCAGGTGCCTGTGTGCGGTCTTAGTTGTACGGCGTAAAGCGGAACGCGTCGTCGCCAGTACCCTCGGAGATGGTGCCCAGGCCGGGGAATGGGAAGTGATAGCCCATCACAGCCATGCCCTCGTCAGCAATACGCTGTAGCAGCCCCGTGCGGGTATCAGCCGCCATCACCGGGTCGGCGTCAAACTGAATGCTGAACGTCGGGTTCGGGACGTGGACGTATGCGCTGATGGTAGAATCTACCACGTGCATCAACTGGTTGCCGCCAGAGGCCAGCAAAATAGCGTGGTGGCCGGGGGTGTGGCCCATTGCGGCAACTGCCTGGATGCCCGGTGCCAGTTCATCTTCTGCGTTGTACAGGGCAAGCTGGTCGCCGTCGGCATAGGGGGCGATGGCAGCAGCAGCACCTTCAGTAAAGGCCCCTGCATTTTCCTGAATGAAGTCGAACTCTGTCTGGGACAGGTGATAGGTCGCGTTCGGGAAGTTGATCGCGCCGTCGGTGGACAGGCCGCCAACATGATCCGGGTGCCAGTGTGTGCCAATGATGTTGGTTACATCTTCCGGCGTCATGCCGACTGCGGCCATTGACGGCACCAGCGCACCACCCAGACCGGAATCTACAAGGAACACGCCATCAGCAGATTCAATCATCATGATGTTAAAGGTATTCACCAGTTCGTCGGTCGGCAGGTTGACAGATGCCAGCTCTGCCTGGATTGCCTCTGCCTGGTCTTCCGTACCCATGATGGACGTGTTCAGCGCGGAGAAGTTGTCTTTGAATACGGTAATCTGGAAATCGCCAAAGCTGAGGCGGTAAATGCCGATAATACCCTCGGACGGGCCGCCGATCTGTGCAAAGCCGGTAGCGACCTTGCCGCCCAGCAGGGCTGCTGCTGCGCCTGCGCCCATGCCTTTAATCAGGTTACGACGAGAAATGTGGTTTGCCATGTTTTGAGGTTCCTGTGTGTTAATTTCCTAAAATGTGGACGTGTGTCCGTTTACAAACTTAGCAGACAAGCATGAAGGGGAGTTTAATAGAATCTTCCGAAAACCTCACAATCTGATGAAGGTTACGGGCGGGGGATTTCCCCGCCCGTGGTGTGTGGGGTTAGCTCGTCTGGAGGACTGCTGGATTGACGACGTGGTTATATTTCTCGTTGTTCAGGGCATCAATCACGAGTTCGGCAGCTTCTACGGCCACGGCGACCTGCGCTTCTTTCGTGCTGGCGGCAAGGTGCGGTGTGTGCAGTACACGCGGGTGGCCCACCAGTGGATTGTCCTCCGGTGGTGGTTCCTGATGAAACACATCGAGGGCGGCACCGGCCACCTTACCACTTTCCAGCGCGGCGTACAGGTCGGCATCGTTGATGAGAGCACCACGCGCAGCGTTGATGATGTAAACGCCCTCTTTCATGCTCTCGAAGGCGGCGGCATTAATCATCTCGCGGGTGTCATCGGTGATGATGCTGTGCAGCGTGATGTAGTCTGCGCGGTGGTACAGGTCGGTGAGTTCGACCTTTTCCACATTGGACTGGCCCATAATATCGGCGCTCACAAATGGGTCTGCGGCAATCACCTGCATTTCAAAGGCGATGGCACGCTGCGCAATGGCGCGGCCAATCCGCCCGAACCCGACCACGCCCAGCGTTTTACCGCGCAGTTCTACACCCTTGTACGTTTTACGATCCCAGCGGCCTTCGCGCATACTCATATAGGCAGGGCCAATATGCCGCGAGACTGCCAGCATCAGGCCGAAGGCGTGCT
>JBCCQC010000041.1:0-13327 GCA_039024535.1 Chloroflexota bacterium | reverse complement strand
GTCCCGGTGCCAGAACCAGCCCCGGCAGACGATGACAGCTTCGTTGCGCTGCGTGATGACCTGATGGAAGATGTGACTGACGAACCAGAACCGTTGCCTATGCCAGACCTGCTGGGGGATGATGTGCTGCCGCAACAGATGAACGGTGATGCCCCCTCTGCCGATGACATCCTGGCAATGGTGCCGCAGGTGGCTCTGGAGGATAGCAAAACAAACCCGGAACTTGCCTCGATCCACTACGACACTGCGTTTGACATGCATGTGAAGGGCCGTGACGCCCGCGCTGTGCTGGAACTGGCGACGGCTTTTAAGCTGAACCCGGCCTATATGGAGGACGCCACCGCCATTGCGCTTGCCAGCGAACTGACCGGCAAAAGTGGCAACGATGTGGCGGCTTACATTTCCAACACGGAGAACTGGCAGGAAATGACTGAACGGCTGGGCGGCATCCAGAGTAACCCGGAAGACCGGGAGTGGATGCGTGGCTTTGCGTTGTGGGCCGTGGGTGGGCTGGGTATTGTGATTCTGTTTGGCGCGTTTTTGATCCTATTGCAAAGCGACCAGTTTATTACTGTGGCGACTGAGGTAGTAGAAAATACGCTGGATGGCCTGTTTGGTGGCTCTATTGGCGAGTTGCAATCGCCAGAGTAAACATCACTCCTCAATGACTTCGGGGTCGCCGGCCAGCGCGAACAGGATGACGCCAACTGCTGCCACCCCGAAGTTAATCAGGATACCCGTTAGCTGGATCGGCCCCAGAAATTCGTCCTCGCCACCGCTGCGCAAATTCGAGCCAAACCCCAGTACATCTGCCATTGCCACCAGTGCCGCGAACGTCAGGCCGGTGTATGAAATGCGGATGGCAATCTGCTGGGTGAGCGTAAGGTTTTTGCGGGCGAAAAACTTGAACTTTACATAGACCAGTGCGCCCAGAATAAGCGTTGCCAGCCCGATGGTGACGGTGAGAATTTGCCCGATGCCGAAGCCGGGTGTGGGCGGGATGGCGATTACACCGGGGAACAGCCCTACAAACGTAATCATCATGCCCAGCGCACCCAGCAGGATGCCCGATTGTGCAACGCGAATCATCGGCGGCTAGCTCCCCGGCAGCGATTCGCGCAGCTTGCGCAGGAAGTTGCCCCCGGCTATCGCTTCGATGTCTGCCTCGGTGTAGCCGCGCTTGCGCAGCCCCGTGGTGATCCACCACAGGTCGCCGGAGGTATCAATACCCTGCGGCACGGCTTCCACACCAAAGCCGCCGTCAAGGTCGCTGCCGATGCCCACATGCGCTGCGCTGCCGGTTAGCTGGCAGATGTAATCAATCGCGTCCAGCACAATAGTAAACGGGAGGCGGGCATCCCCGGCACGCCACGTCCTGTTGAGGAACAGGTTATACGTGACGATGCCCATTACGCCGTCACGCTCTGCGAGGTGCTGTATCTGACGGTCGCTCAGGTTGCGCATACTCTCGCGGAAGTGGCGGGGGTTGCTGTGGCTGGCAATCAGCGGGCCTTCGTAACGCTCTACCGCCTGGAAGAACGCTTGCTCTGCAAGGTGCGACGTATCGAGGATGGTGCGGGCGTCGGCCAGCACTTCTAATAGTTCCATGCCCTGTGCCGTTAGCGGGCCGTCCTCGCGGTTGCCCGCTGCATAGCGCGTCCCGGCACTCCATGTTGGCCCCACAATCCGCAGGCCGCGCTCATACCACTCCTCGAACTGTTTCGGCTCGATGATCGGGTCGGCCCCTTCCATTAGCAGCACCAGCCCCTGCACCCGCTGCGCGTAGGGTGTGCCCTCGGCCCATGTCGCCAGCACGGTATCGAGGTCTTTTGCGCTGTGAATGATCTGCACCTGTTCGTGTTCGTCCTGCAAGCGCTCGTAATAGTCAATCTGCTTTATGCCTTCGGTGTGGGCCTGCCGTGCGTCTGTATAAGACGGTTCGTGGCCGTCTGTGAACATGCCACCACCCGCCGGGGCCACAAATACAGTCGCAAACGTAAGGGCCACCCGCCCCATGAGTGAATCTGGCAGGCCGAGTGTGGGGCGTCCGGGGCCGGGGCGCTGGTCTGTGAGGGGTTCGAGGTGGCGTTTTTTGTAGGCGGGCAGGGTGTAGTCCCGGTTGAAGGCGAAAGCGTTGTAGGCGATGTCCTGGTGGGCGTCAACGAGTATCATGCGGGGTGGGCGCTCTTTCTTGCGAACAGGTTAGCGGGGCAAGCTGCGCTATTGTATGCCGCCAGCCCCGTTTCTAACATGGCCGGATCGTGTGCTAGCGCACGCGAATCCACGCGCCGTCCTGCTCTACCCAGTCTCTGGGGGGTACAGCGGTACACCCGGCGAAGATTTCTTCGTCGGTGAGGTCGCCTTCGGTAAACTGAACCACCACGTTGCTGCCGGTAATGGCCGTGATGAAGCTGGAGAGTGCAAAGTCCGTCTGGCGCTCGGCAGTTTCCAGCAGGCCGCCGTTTACGGCATCCTGTCGCATTTCGACCAGGGCTTCGTACTGGGCAAGCTGGCGGGCGTCGTCCCAGTCTACAATGCAGGTGGGGATGTTCACGTTGCGCTCGTACTGGTCGATAAAATCTACACTGCAACTGGTGATGACGGGCTTCGGCACGGTGACGGTGTAGGTATCGGTCAGTGCGTCGTAGGTGACGGAGTTTTCGTTGACTTCAAACAGGTCTATTCCGGCGGCGATTGTCGCGGATGCGACGTGGTTGGCCCGGTGGTTGCATGACGCAAAGCGCCCCTGCAAAATGGACACGGAAATATCGGCTTTGGCAAAGCTGCCCTCTGTGCTGACGAGCTGCCCCAGCGGGCGGATCTGCGTCACAATCGTTTGTGACTGGCGGATTGACCCCTGTGGTGGCGGCGGTTCTATCCACTCGCCCAGCAGCGCAATGCCCCCGGTGATGGAGCGGGCTGTGACGAATGCGGCAATCAGCATCACCAGCAGGGTAATGCCCAGGCAGCCCCCGGCCCCGGCCAGCAGCCACATCCATATACTGCGTCCCTCCGGGGAGGGCGATGTTGTGTTGTTAATTTCAGGTTGTTGCATGGGTGGTGGCCTTCTCCCGATTATTGGATCACTATGTCGCACTGTACGCGTGCCGTGTGGCAGCGGTTGTGCTGGCTCCCGTGTGTATTATATACAGAAAACCGCAAACAGCCCCTGTGCCGGTGTGAATATGCAATAACGTTGCTATCTTCTCACAATTTATTTTTGTATGTTTTTTAAGGTAATTTAACATAAGATGATACCGGATAACGTGTATCATGTTTGGTAATTTCGGCTGTGAGGTGAGCGTAGTATAGATGGCTATCCGGGTGGAACAGTACAGCAAAGAACCCATTTTGATTGTGACGATGACAGAAACCATCGCCCTTGATGATATTGACGAGATGTACCGGGCCTGTGCAGATGTGCGCCATAGCATTGGTGCCCCGGTTATGTGGCGTGTGATCGAGATGACGCAGGCACAGGTCACGTTTGCCGATGTTATGAATGTCATCCGGCAATTAAATGCAGAGCAAGCTGGCTCCTTTGCAGACCCGCACATGCGCACAATTTTTTGTGGTTTGCACCCGATGGCAAACCTGCTGCGCGACATGCTCGCAAAACCGGCGCATGGTGGTATTGACGCGCCGGTGATGCCGGGGCTGGGCGAGGCGCTGATGTTTGCGCAGGACGAGATTTACGGCTTTGCCGATAGCGGCATGTAGCTGTCATGAACCTTTACAGATCACACAGCTCACATCACCGTGGCCTAGCAAGGTAAAAAATGTGCCCCGGCGCTCATTTTGCGTATTTTCGTAAGATAAACTGTGACGGTCATCGTCTATACTTGTGACAGATGGAACAATACAGGTGGAAGTAAGAAATTATGACGACGACGACGGTATATGATGGCAATTGCGTGCTGTGCAAGTCCACAAAGGCGCTTGTGACGGCACTCGATTGGTTCAGGCGTGTGGAGTGGCTGGATTTGCACGACCGTGAAACCGTAGAGAGCCGCTACCCGTGGCTGGACTATGAGCGTGCGATGGGCGAAATCCATGTGGTTGACGGCGAAGACGAGGTTTATGCGGGCTACTACGGCGTGCGCCGCATGTTCCGTGACCTGCCGCTGGGCCTGCCAGTGTGGGCGGTGCTCAGTATCCCCGGTATGGATCGCATTGGTAAGCGCGTGTATGGCTACATTGCCCGCCACCGCTACGAGATTAACCGCTTCTTCGGTGTGGAACTTGACCCATGTGAAGACGGCGTGTGCAAAATTCCGACTCGTTAGTGGACAGTGAACTGGATCAACGTGCCCCCGGCGTAATCCGCATAGGGGTATTTTTGTTTGTGGCGCTGGCGATTATTGCCGGGGCACGGCTCTACCTGAGCGACCACGAATATGACCGCCTGCGGGTGGACGACCGTCTGTACATCGCTACACACGATCAACGACTGTATGATGGAGCGCCCTACTATACAATCAATATCAAAACGTGCAATTCACGCGGCTTTCTGTGTGATACAACCGAAGTGCATCGCTACCCACGGGCAGAATCCGGGCAGCACAGGGCGCAAAACGTCACGCTGGAACAACGCAATGGCGTAATTGCTGCGGTGTGGGATGATCGTGCATTCCCGCTGCCAGAAAACCGCTAAACTCGCGGCCATGCCGGGTCTTTGAACGTCTGGAATTCGAGCAGGTAGCCGTTCGGGTCACGGACGAAAATGTGATAGATGTTGTATTTTTCGTGCAGTGTGGGCGGCTTTTCGATCTCCACCCCCTCCTCTACCAGATAGTCATGCCATGCGTCCACCTCGTCTGTGACCAGCGTGAAAATTGTGCTGTATGTGTGAACCGGGCCGCTATCGTGCTGGCAGAAGCCCACGAAGGCTGTATCTGTGATGCGGTAAATGCGGCAGGTGCCCTGGCCAAGTGCCAGCGGCAGCCCCAGCACGCGCTGGTAGAAATCTGCCGTCTGTGCAAGATCGTGCGTGTAATAAAACGTCACCTGCTGGTCAATGGGTGGGGGCATGAGGGTTCTCCAATCGCTCAAGTGTCCCCATGTTTAGCGCAGCCGGAGCAAATCCGCAACCATCACAGGGGTATAGCGTCCCTGCATGGCGGTTGGCACCAACCAACATAGCCTCACCGCTTGCAACAACCGCGCATCGTGGCTATTCTCACACGTCATATTCAGTCGCATACGGGGCAATACCGTCATGACATTTAACCTGAAAGACCACCTGCGCACGCTGGTTGAACTGCACGCACCGTCCGGGCATGAGGGGGCTGCGCGTGCCGCTGTGCGCGAAGCGTGGGCCGACCTTGTAGATGAGTTCCAGCTGGACGGTCTGGGCAGCCTGATTGGTATCAAGCGGGCCAACGCCCCCACAAACCCGCCGCGCAAAATCATGCTGGCCGCGCATATTGACGAGATTGGGATGATGGTGCGCGATGTGGTAGACGGCTTTGTGTTCATCTATCGCATCAGCGGGGTGGATAACCGCGTGATGCCTGCGCAGACCGTGATGGTGCATGGCCGCGAGATGCTGCCGGGGATTGTCGCTACGACACCGCCGCACCTGCTGAGCGCTGACGACCGCCGCAAATACCCGAACTGGGATCATATGGTAGTGGATGTGGGACTGCCTCACGATGAGGTGGTGAAGCTGGTGCGCCCCAGCGATGTGGTGACGGTAGACGCGCCGATGATTGAGCTGGCCGGGAACAAAATTGCGGCCAAGGCGATGGACGACCGGGCGTGCGTGGCTGCGGTGACGCAGTGCCTTGTGAATTTGCAGGGGATGCAGCATTCGTGGGATGTGTATGCGACGGCAACCGTGCAGGAGGAGAACGGCGGGTATAATGGCGCGGTGGCCTCGTCTTACATGATAGAGCCGGATGTGGCGGTTGCGCTGGATGTGACGTTTGCGCCGCAGGCGGGCGTGAGCGGCGACGATACGAGCGAAATTGGTGGCGGCCCCACGCTGAGCATCGGCCCGAACTTCCACGGGAAGCTGCGCGGGGCGATCAAACAGGCGGCGGCGGCGCTGGAAATGCCCATGCAGGACGATGTGTTGAGTGGGCGTAGTGGCACGGATGCATGGGCGATTCAGGTTTCGCGGCAGGGGGTACCCACGGCCCTGTTGAGTGTGCCGCTGCGCAACATGCACTCGCCGGTAGAAACTGCTGACATCCGTGACATTGAGCGTACCGGGCGTTTGCTGGCACACTTCATTGCTGGACTGGATGCAGATTTCCTCGCCGCGATTGACTTCACGGTGAACACTGCCACGGAATAATTTTCCGGCGGTGGTAGGGGCGGGGCATGGCGTGCCATGCCCCTACAGATCCGATGCGTTACATCAGCGGGTAGACCTCAACGGGGGTGTAGCTGCCGCCTTTCGCATTGCGTCGGCTCTCGTACAGCGTCACGCCCTGCACACGGAACGGCGGCAGTTCAAAATGGGTGTGCTGCGTGATGAAATTGTCCACTTCGGCAAGCTGCCGGGGCGTTTTGAGGCGGGCCAGCGTGATATGCGGGTTGTAGTCCGGGTAGCGGTCGTCGGGCAGGCCCTCGGCACGTAGCACATCGCTGACGGCGGCGTGCAGCGCGAGCAGTTCCGGCGTTTTCACAATATCGACCCACAGCACAGTCGGCGGGCGGCTCGGGTTTTCCGGGAAGCGCCCGGCCCCTTTGATGCACAGATCAAACGGCGCGGCTTTAATGGTTTTGAGTGCGGCGCGGTACCGTTGCAGTGTAGCGTCGTCCGCACTGCCGATGAACCGCAGCGTGATGTGGAAGTCGTCCGGGTGAACCCACCGCGCAGTGGGAATGTTCACTTTGCAGAGGTCTGCGAGGGCGGCTTTGACGGAATCGGGAAATGCTATAGCAGTAAATGTGCGCACAGGAATATCCTTTCACGGTTGTGCAGGCGCGTTGAACAGACCCACGCAACCTTCCACCCTGCCACGCAATGGGGATCGCTTAATATAGCACGTAAGGTGCGTTTTTCCCAGATCAGGCCTCGACTTCGCGGAACTCAATTTTGACGCCGGCAATAATTACGCGCTTGCCGTTTACAAAAATGCGGGCGACACGGCGGTTTTTGCTACCAACCGAACTACGCAGAAACACTTTCGTCAGGTGATCCTCTATCTCGTCAAGCGTGTTGTGCAGGGTAATCTGCCAGCGCGATTCCTCTGCATTGGTGCTCTGCCAGAATACAACCACCTTCGATCCAAGTATGGCTGCAAGATCAGGGCGATTCGCGTAGGTTTCCTGCCCCCATGAGCGTTCGTGTTCCTGTACGTAATAAATCAGCGTTTCTTCCTGTGGCGGCATAGCGATGTCCTATCTGTGCAGTGAATAAACTTTGCTCCAGTGTACTATGGTCATTGCAGCATCAACAATTCAAAGCCTCTGCATGTCTGGATCAGGTGCAGTCAATCACGCGGTGGAAATCAGAGCAGCTTTTCGAACTCGATTTCGTCGCGGATGGGGATGTCGTCGTAGCCAGTTTTCGGGATCCCCGGCTTGAGTTTGCGCGACTTTTTGATGGCCCCGGTATGAACTGCCGCCATGCTGAAGCCGCGCATCTGATACCAGCGGATGGCCGGGATGTTATCGTTGGTGGTGATGAGCCATAGGCGCTGGCAGTTGACTTCGCGGGCCTGTTCTTCCACTTTTTCTATCAGTGCGGTGCTCACGCCGATGCCTTCGATTGCACTGTGGAGCATTATTACCTCACAGGCAAGGCCCTCCACACGGTAGGTTGCCAGCCCCTGCGGTTTGCCATCTACCACTGCGACAAAACCGGGGTAATCCAGCACTTCATACAATACCCCACGGGAGACCTGCTGCGTGCCGCCCCACGTCTCTTGCAGAAAGGTTTTCGCCCACGCGAGGTGCGCGTTAAGCGGTTCAATAGTCACAGATGTCATGATGTGTCTGTCCCGGTTACGATGGTTAATATTGATATTCGTCAAAACACCAGTGCTTCCATAGCACGGTGGAGGTGTACAGATTGGGTGGTTGACCATAGTCTACGTATTGTCGTTCAAAAACCTGCACTTCCAGCGTGGCAAGGCGTTCGCCGGGGGCACGGTTTTGCCGACGGTTGTACTGGCGGCAGTAGTGGCTACCGATGGCTTCCAGCAGTGGCTCATTTTGCGGGTTGCGGATGTTTTCGTTGTATTTGCGCATTCGCCCGTGCGGGCCAAAGCGCCAGTGAATGATTTCCCGGTGCAGCGGGGTGCTGGTGGTCAGTTCCAGTTCGCTGGTGTCTTCGAACACAGCGGCCACGCGCACCCATCCGTGCGGGTTCGCCGGGAATGGTGAAAACATGCCCCACCCCTGATACAGACCAGTCACCAATACAGCACCACGGGCAATACCAGTCGGCGCGGGTACCAGCGGCTGGCTGCGAGATTGCACGCCGTTCAGGTTCCAGTAGATGACGCCAGCAAACAACGGTAAAAGCAGCGCCGCCATCGCGCCACGCACGGCCAACCGCACACGGGGCGCGGTTTCCGGCTCATGCACAATGCAGGGCGCACCCGTAATGGTTGGCAGCCGTGACATGTAGAATGTCATCAGTGCCCATAGCCGCCTGCGCACCCACCGCCACCGCAGCGCCCACCGCCACAATCGGCTGACCGGCAACAGCCGCGCCGCCAGCAGGTACGCATTGCGGGAGATGTACGATTCGCCGGTTTCGTCCTCTATGAACCAGCCGTCGAAGTGGTCAATCTGGGAGCCGCCGGTTACTTTGAGGTAGCTGCTGCGCGTGAGCAAGATCAGCAGCCACAGGGGGCTGCCGGGGTGCGGCACTGGCATGGTGTACTGGCGTTCGGGTTGCTTCGGGGCCAGCCGCAAAATCCACGCCGGTTCAAAAAATAGCACATACGTCGTTAACATGAGTATGGAGAAGTCCGGCACGGCCATCAACAGCGCAATGCCGATGTGCATTAGCCCGGTGAACGTGAGGCCAGCAATCCGCAAAAACGGCTGCATCACCGGCGAGAACACAAGAATGATAAACCAGCCTTCGGCAATCAACGCGGTGTAGGTCATTATCTGGAAGACCCACATGGGTGCAGTTTCCGCCAGCAGCGCCCCCGTGGGCAGCAGGAATGCATCCAGTTGCAGGGCCTGGTACACAGCATTGCCCGCCGTCCAGCTTTCCCCCGGCAGCTTGAGCACAAATGTAAACAGATAGACTAACCCCACCTGCAACTGCATCAACCGCAGCGGCAGTGCAAATGCCGTGTGTACTTCGCTGTTGGGCCGCAAATGCTCTACCCGCTGGGTACGTGCTGCTCTGTCCCAGCGTTTACGGAAGGCATCCACAGCGTAGTAGTCGGCCAGTGGTGCAAACATCATCCAGAAGCTGAGCGCACGCATGAGCACATCGGCCCCGTTGAGTACATAGGGGTTGCGCTCGTGGATGGCGAGGATGAGCACGAAATTGAGCACGGCCATCACCCGCGTGCGATAGCCCACCATCAGCAGCAAGACCACTACCACCCACAGCACGAACACTGCCGTCACCATCCACGTAGCGGGCAGCCCCTCTAATGGGGAAAAACGCCAGTCTGTACGCCATGTGCTGTGCAGCGCGGCAATGGGCAATAATCCGTCTTCGCTGTAGAACAGGTGGCCCAGTGGCAGGTGGTAAAGCGCGTTTTTGAGCAGCGTCAGTGAAAACAGGATGCGGAATACCGCCAGTGGGCGCGTGTCCACCTCTCCGAACCAGTACTGCCAGCGGGTGAAGTTGTAATCGGGATTCAAAATGCTGCTCCGTGCGAGCTTACTGCCTGTGGTTGCTCCCCTGTTTCATTTTAGTTCGTTAGCGCACAGAAGCCAATTTGAATTGCTTAACGGTTATAAAAATCCTGAATAAAATGTGAGTAATTGCTCGTATTTTGCTGCATTTCGTGTACAGTGTGGATGTGAATGATTACTCATAAAAGGAGAAAATACAATGACCGACATGACCGGAAAAACGGCCATCGTGACCGGCGCAACCCGTGGCCTTGGCGTGGGCATTGCGCAGGGACTGGCCGGGATGGGCGCAGAGACGATCATCATCAGCCGCAGCGAACAGAAATGCAAAGACACAGTGGCGCAGATCCAGCAGGAAACGGGCAACAAGAACGTGCGCTACTATGTGGCGGATCTTTCTGTGATGGCACAGGTGCGCGACGTGGCCGCACAGTTGAACCGTGATCTGGATCGGCTGGATGTGCTGGTGAACAACGCCGGGGCATGGTTTACAGAGCGCAAACTGAGTGCCGAGGGTATCGAGATGACGTGGGCGCTGGATCATCTGAACTACTTTTTGCTGACGCATGACCTGCTGGATTTACTGAAGCGCACCGCTGCCACACACGGCGACGCCCGCATTATCAACCAGTCCTCGCTGGCGAACCACGAAGGCAAATTGCACCGCGATAATATCCAGTTTGACGGGACATGGAACACTGACGGGCGTGGCAGCTTTGGCCCCGGCTGGGGGGCCTATTCGCAGGCCAAGTATGCCAACGTCGTCCATGCGAAGAAGCTGGCCCGCCTGCTGGATGGCACGGGTGTTGTGGCAAATGCTGTGCATCCGGGCACGGTGGTTACAGGCTTCAGCCAGAACAACGGCCTGATGTACCGTATTGCGGCACCGTTCCGCCGTTTGTGGAACCCGGCCACCATTGCTGATGGCGCGGCCCCGGCAGTGTATCTGGCGAGTGCGCCAGAAGCCGCTACCATTACTGGCAAGTACTATGGCCCGCCCATAAAAGAAGAACCGTCCAATCCGACTGCCGATAGCATTGAAGAACAGGACTGGCTGTGGCAGCACAGCATGGAACTGGTCGGGCTGGTAGAACCGGCGTAATCGTGGCTGATGGGATGTGTAAGAAGTGTATAAGAGAAAAACGCTGCGCATTGACAACCGGAACACAGTCCGTTTAATATCGCATCAACAGCGAAACGGACAGTCGTCCGGTTAATCAAGCACTCACACAAACAGGAGCACTCATAATGGCGTCATATACCGTAGATATTGCACACTCCGCAGCAGAATTCTCCGTCAAGCACATGATGGTAACGACCGTGAAGGGCGTCTTCAATGACCTCAGCGGCACGATGATTTTTGATGCAGACAACCCGGCAAACAGCAGCATCGAAGCAGCCATTCAGGTTGCCAGCATCAACACCCGCATGGAAGACCGTGATAATCACCTGCGCAGTGCCGATTTCTTTGACGTAGAAAATTTTGCGACCATGACTTTCAAAAGTACCAGCGTTGAGATGACCGGCGACGACACCGCAAAAGTAACCGGAGACCTGACCATCCGTGACGTGACGAAGCCGGTTGTGTTCGAAGTGGAATACTTCGGCACACTGGAAAACAGCCCGTTTGGTGATACCCGCGCTGGCTTCCAGGGCACGACAACAATCAACCGCGAAGACTTCGGCCTGACATGGAACCAGGCACTGGAAACCGGCGGCTTTATGGTCAGCAAAGAGGTGAAAATCACAGTAGACCTGCAGGCCGTTAAGCAGGCGGAGGAAGCACCGTCATAACCTGCCGCTGTATCCGTCACTCTCTCTGTAAAAGGGGCGCAGGCAAACAGGCCATGTGCCCCTTTTTTATGCAAATCCCCTGCTTTGCGCTATACTCCGCGTTATGTAAACACCACGAGGCACACCGTCATCGAAACTGCATCGGCAACGTGGTATGCACCGCCACGCAAAGACGCCCCGGAACTGCTGGACATGGGCTATGGCACGCCGGAAGATGTGCGCCGCAGTATGGCCGACCTGTGGCGCGTGAATGTGCTGCTGGGGGGCATCTGGTCAATTACGCGGCACCTGTACCCGCGCATTCGTCAGCGAAGCGGCCCCTTTACTGTGCTGGACATCGGCGCGGGGAATGCAGAAATTGCCGGGGTGATTGCGACATGGGCCGCACGCTACCACCTGAATGTTACCGTCATCCCGCTGGACTACGCCGCACGACACCTGCAACAGGCACAGCGACAGAACAATATGCCTCCACTCCAGGCGGACGCGCTGCGCCTGCCCTTTGCCACTGCCAGCGTCGATTTTGTGATGTCGTCGCTGTTTCTGCACCATTTTACGCCGCCACAGGTACAGCACATTTTCCATGAAAGCTACCGCATTGCACGGTGTGCCGTCATCATGAGTGATTTACTGCGTGGCACCTTTAATGAACTGGCGTGGCATGTGGCGCGTCCCGTGTTTGCACGCAGCCACATCACCTACCACGATGGGTTACGGTCGGTGCAGCGGGCGTATCTCCCACGTGAGTTCACGCAGATGGCAGAAGCAGCAGGACTGGCCGGGGCACGGGTTCACACGCCGCTGCCGTGGCGTATGACGCTGGTGGTGGATAAATGACCACAGAGTTTCACGTAAAGGGTAGGGAGGCAGCACGCTGCGGCCCTACCCGAGTGTACGATGCCATTATTGTGGGTGGGGGGCTGGCCGGATGCAGCGCCGCCATTACACTCGCGGAACGTGGCTGGCGGGTGGCCCTCCTTGAAGCGGGGAACTACCCCCGGCACCGCGTCTGCGGCGAGTTTATGTCCCCGGAGTGCGTGGATACACTGACCACACTCGGCGCAATGCCCGCCATACGCGAACACGCGCCCACATGGATGACATACGCTGTCATCACTACCCCATCCGGCATTATATGGGAAGGCGACCTGCCCGCAACGGCAATGGGCATCAGCCGCTATGCGCTGGATGATATTCTGGCGCAGCGTGCGGAAAATGCCGGGGTAACTGTGCTCACGAAAAGCCGCGTCACTGCTGTAGCGGGCAATTTGCGCGCGGGATTCACTGTATCTGCCAGAAAACACACGCTGCACGCAAAAACCGTCATCGGGGCGCACGGCAAGCGCAGCAACCTCGACCGTGTGTTAAACCGTCCTTTTTTACAGCAGCGCCAGCCGTACATGGGGCTTAAAATGCACTATGACGCGCCGCCCATCACCTCCCGCGTGGAACTGCACACATTTGCGGGCGGGTACTGTGGCCTCTCTGATGTGGAGGGAGGCGTGGTGAATGCGTGTTTGCTGGCGCGAGAAGATGTGTTCCGCGCAGCGGGGAACGTCCCGGCGTTTCTGGAGTGGATGCGCAGCCAGAACCCGGCGCTGGATGCATGGATGGCCGATGCCACGCCGGTGCTTAAACGCTGGCAGAGCATTGCACAGGTGCCGTTTCTGGATAAGCGTGCCGTAGAGAACGATGTATTGATGACCGGCGATGCCGCCGGGTTGATTGCGCCGCTGGCAGGCAATGG
>JBCCQC010000040.1:0-13516 GCA_039024535.1 Chloroflexota bacterium | reverse complement strand
CGTCTTTGTCGGCCACGTCCTGCACCAGCACCTTACAGCCCAGTGCGTTCACGCCGTTAATGCGCATCCCGTCACTGCCGCACACACCATGCGCACAACTCCGGCGCAGCGTGAGCGTGCCGTCCTGCTCCCACTTCACGCGGTGCAGCAGGTCAAGCACCTGGTCAGTCGGGTCACAGTCTTTTACCTCGAACGTCTGCCAGTACGGTTTATCCCTGCCCGGTGTGTTCGGATCCACCCGGCGGATTTTTACTTTTACGTCAATTCCCATTGGTATTTATTGTTTCCCTTATTGCTGTGAAAAATTACATTAAATCCGGTTGTAGGGCACGGCGTGCCATATCCCAACCGTTGATAGTCGCGCTTGTGGGGGCGAGGCCATGCCCCGCCCAACTGCGACAATATTTTAGTAAACACGTTCCTTCGGCACGAAGCGGGCGTCCTCTTCGGCCAGCGAGAGGTCTACTGCCTTGTCCTTGTTCACGTCATACGTCGGCTGCGGTGTGCTCAGGTCGATGCCGTCTGTGCGCGTGACCAGCGTGTGAACCAGCCAGTTGTCATCGTCACGATCCTGATAGTCCACGCGGCTGTGTGCGCCACGGCTTTCGGTACGAGCCAGTGCAGACATCGTCGTGGTTTCTGCAACGTCCAGCATACAGCCCAGCTCCCACGCTTCCAGCAGGTCGCTGTTAAAGGCATCCGTCTTGTCATCAATCACGATGTCCGTCATGTAGCGTGCTCGCAGTTCGCGGATGCAATCCAGTGCGCTCTGCATCTTGTCTTCAGTGCGATACACACTCACGAAGTCCATCATCTGCTGCTGCATGGTGTTGCGCAGTTCGACGGTGCGCGTCTTGCCGTTGCTGGTGCGGATGCGCTTCAGTTCGCTTTCAATTTCGCTCGTCGGGTTGGATGGTACCGGCACGAAGTCTGCACCCTTCACATACTCCGCAACCTTCATACCGGCGCGGCGGCCAAACACCACAAGGTCTACCAGCGAGTTGGTACCCAGACGGTTCGCGCCGTGTGCGCTCACACAGGCGGCCTCGCCCACAGCGTACAGACCCGGCATCACTGTCCAGTCCGCGTCCAGAACCACTTCTGTATCGACGTTGGTCGGCACACCGCCCATGGCATAGTGTGCGGTCGGCTGTACCGGCATCGGTGCCTGAACCGGGTCTACGCCGAGATAAGTACGGCAGAAGTCCAGAATATCCGGCAGCTTGCTTTCCACATAGCCACGGTCAATACGGCGGGCTTCACCGGCTTCTTCCAGATACTTGTTCACTGTTTCCGGACGGATGTCCAGGTAGACGTAGCCCTTGCCGTTGATGCCACGGCCTGCGGCCACTTCTTCGTAGATGGCGCGGCTTACTACGTCACGGCTGGCGAGGTCTTTAATGTTCGGCGCATACTCCGTCATGAAGCGCTCGCCGTTATTGTTCAGCAGCACGCCGCCCTCACCACGTACACCCTCTGTGATGAGAATGCCCAGCTTGAAGATGCCAGTGGGGTGGAACTGATAGAACTCCATGTCCTGGAGCGGAACACCACGGCGCAGCGGAATTGCGGCACCGTCACCTGTGAGGCTGTGCGCGTTAGAGGTCGTCTGCCATACGCGGCCCCAGCCGCCGGTAGCAAATACCGTGGCCTTCGCCTGGAAAACGTGCATTTCGCCCGTGCCCAGTTCCCATGCCACAACGCCAGCCACCTTGCCATCGTTGTTAATCATGTCCACTACATGGAACTCGTCAAAGAAGCGGACGTTTTCCTTGATGCACTGCTGGTACAGCGTCTGGAGGATCATGTGGCCGGTGCGGTCGGCAGCGTGGCAGGCACGGCGTACCGGCTTTTCACCGAAGTTGCTGGTATGGCCCCCGAAACGGCGCTGGCTGATGCGCCCTTCGTCGGTACGGTCGAACGGCAGGCCCATGTGTTCCAGTTCCACAACGGCGTCAATGGCTTCTTCGGCCAGTACCATCGCGGCGTTCTGGTCAGTGAGGTAGTCGCCACCTTTAACCGTGTCGTAGGCGTGCCACAGGGGTTTGTCTTCTTCGTGGTTGCCCAGCGCGGCCCCAATACCGCCCTGTGCCGCGCCTGTATGAGAGCGCGTCGGGTACAGCTTACTCACCACGGCAACGTTTGCGCCACCCTTGCTGGCATACAGTGCCGCCATCAAGCCACTGCCACCGGCCCCTACAATTACTGCGTCAAACTTATGTGTCTGCATTTATTCCATTACTCCTTAGTATCTCTGCTGTGCAGGTTCGTAAACCTGTATGGTGTTGCTGGCGGGCATGACAAACATGCCCCTTACGAAAAGTTCAGGTCAGTGTGCTGCAACCATATCGGCATAGGCCTGCGCTGCCAGGGCAATAGCGTCCTCGTCAATTCCTGCGATCAGCGCACCACCGCCAGTGACCAGCAGCACAACCGCACCGATCACACACAGGTAAACCATAGCACGCTTCAGCGTATCATTCCTGAAGTAATCTGTTAACACATAGCGCAGGCCGTTAAACCCATGAATCGTCACCAGACCCAGCAGCATCATGTCATACACACGCCAGATCGCCACACCACCAATCATATAGCTCCAGCGGTCGCTCACAAACTCCACAGCCGTGCCGCTTTCGTTAATCAGGTTTGTGCCGGCAACCGTCGCCCCGGCCAGCGTCAGGTCAAACACACCCTGCACGATGTGCATCAGTGCGAGATGCCCGAACACCAGCGGCACAATTAGCAGGCCACTGATGCGCATAAAACTCCACCAGAAGCGCTCCAGACGGCTGCCCGCACCCTTACCGGTTACTTTCTGTGCGTCTTCCCCGGCGACGAGACCATAAGCACCCGAAAGCAATACAGCAGCAATCGCCGCCACACCAATACCAACAATAAATGGAATCTGTCCGGCAATCACTTCGCCAATGGGCAGAATAAACACATCCGGCTTGCTGTAGTGGTCAATCACATGGCCCATCATCAGGGCAAATACCGGGATCAACAGCACAGCCGTGCCGATGATGACGGCGTTAGCGGCCATCTTCTGGTACTTCCACCACTGCGGGCGATAGTCCATGATAATGATGCGCAGCCCGTTCAGCGCGTGGTAGACCACAGCAGCAATCAGCCCGAACTCTGCAACGGTAAACAGCGGCGTCTGGTAGGTTGCAATGGCATGAACGTAAAGCTCCGGGTAAAAAACGGCCCATGAAGTATCAACAACATGGATAACGAGGAAAAACACCACGCCCAGGCCCGTCAGACGATGAAGCACCCAGCTCCACTGCCCGATGGCACCACGATAGCGCAGTGTTTCGGTAAGGGTAGTGACAAGTGAGGTCATGTAAGGTTTAACTCCCTGTAAGTTCGGGGTTGCGGTGGGATGAAAACTTCGAGAACCCGAATTAACTTGAATGTTCTTGACGGTTGTAAGTATAACATTAGCTCTGCATGAGCATCAACACTGATATACACCCATTTTACCCCCTTTAGATGAGAAACACCCTGCTCAGGTTAATGTTACATGATTCCGGGGAAAGTTTCTGTAATCCGATCTACGAAGCGAATGATGTAACCCACCGCCCTGCCAGCACTATTGACCGCAGCGCTGCCATCTGTGATAAAATGCCGCCGAACCAGAAAAATGAGTGGAGCATAAACCATGCGCCAGCAACGACTGATAACAATAGCAGCTATGCTGATTTTTGCGTTTGCGCTGCCAGCACAGGCACAGGATAACCTGCTGACTAATGGCGGCCTTGAAGAAGGTGAGTTCGGGCCGTATCAGGGTGCCGGACGTGGCACGCTGAACATTCCGGCGGGCTGGAGCATCTGGCTGGCCTATGGCGATACGGGCCAGTACTACAACCGGGGGGACGAAGTTTATGCGTTCCCCAGCCGTGGCCCGGAACCGACGCCTATCGAAGGGCAGGCCATTGCCAACATCCACGCCGGGTATGTCACCTTCACGGCGGCACTCTACCAGACTATTGATGTGGCCCCCGGCACCAACCTCACGGCAACCGCATCATCCTATCTGATCGCCTGCACACTGGACGACGATGACGAGTTCGGCAAGTGTGCGTCAGACCCGGCCTCCGGCGCACAAACGCGCATCGGCATCGACCCGGACGGCGGCAACGACCCCAACGCGCCAGAGGTTGTCTGGTCATCCTGGGAGCAGGCCCATAACTACTGGGGGCAGATGCAGGTACAGGCCACCGCCACCGGAGGCACGGCCACGCTTTTCCTCTATATGACGCAGGCCACGGTAAACCAGTTCAACTATGCCTACTGGGACAATGCAATTCTGTCGATTGGCGGTGAGGGCGGGGCGGCACTCATAGCAGAAGCAACCCCCGCTGCCGATACCGGCACCACAGTGGTTACGCTGCCACCAACGGCCACCCCGCGCCCGCGCCTGCAATATGCGCCGTTCGTGGTGCCACAGTCTAACACCATGGCAGAATCTGTAGAGCCAATAATCCATGTAGTACGACAGGGCGATACATTCGATGCCATTGCCTACGCCTACGGACTCACCCGCGATGAACTGCTGGAGATGAACCCGGAACTACCGAGTATGCGCTTTTTGCGTGTGGGCCAACGGATTATCGTGCAGCCCGGTTCCACAGCAGGGGTTGCTGCAACAGAAGAAGCGACTGAAGAACCGGCAGCCACCCCCACAGGCTGACGGTAAATAGTGCTGCTGGCTGCTGCGATTTTGTATATTCGTGGCGGCCAGCGCATGTCCCCATCAGGTCACAGTCCCATTGACGCGCTAAACGCGCATGATACAATACCCGCGCAATCACCAGATAGTGTTGGAGTAAAGTTAGATTATGATGCGTCGAGTACTGGTTTCTGCCATGTTTGTGCTCATCGGGGCGCTGGCACTGCCCGCCCACGCACAGGAAGTCAATCTGTTAACCAATGGGGGTATGGAAGAAGGCGAGTTCGGTACCTACCAGGGTAAAGGCCGTGGCGATCTTACCATCCCTGCCGGGTGGGACATCTGGCTGGGCCAGGGCGACACCGGCCAGTTTTTTAACCGTGGTGACCAGGTGTATGCCTTCCCCCACACCGGTTTTGACCCGACAGAGTTCGAAGGCAACGCCAGCCTCAACCTGAGCGGTGGCTATGTGCAGTTCAATGCAGCCGTGTTCCAGAGCGTGAGTGTGGAACCGGGTACAAATCTGCTGGCAGAGGCCACCTCATGGGTGCGTGCCTGTGACCTGGGCGACGACCAGATCAAGTGCGGCTCCGATACCAGCAGCGGCGCACAAACGCGCATTGGCATCGACCCGGACGGCGGTAGCGACCCCAACGCACCGGAAATTGTCTGGTCACAATGGGTAGACCCCCACGACATATGGAAAAGCCAGACGGCCAGCGCCACCGCAACCGGCGGCACCGTGACGGTGTTCCTGTTCGCAACCCAGGCTCGCCCCACCTCACTGAACGATGTTTACTGGGATCGTGCCAAGCTGTGGGTTGGTGGTGAAGGCGGCGGCAGTGGTGAGCAGGTAGCGGAGGCAGCCGCCCCGCCCCCCACCGAGCGCCCCGCTTTCGTACCCTTTGTGAATGCCCAGGGCGAACGTGAAGACGGCTCCATTGTGCATCGTGTGAGCGAAGGCGACACGCTGGACAGTATCGCCGTGGCCTACGGCATGACCCGTGATGACATTCTGGCACTGAACCCGACGATGCAAAGTGCCCGCTTCCTGAGCATCGGCCAGGAACTACTCATCAGGGAAGCCGACCCGGAGCCGGAGGAGATTGAGGAAGCAGAAGTTGAGATTGCCTCCACGCCGATCCCCGGTGGTGTACAGGAGCCGCTGGAAGCAGAAGCGGAAGTTGCCCTGTTGCCGAATATTACTGGCGGCGCACCGATTGTGGGGGCGCTGCCGCGTTACCCGCTGCCACGTGCCAGCAGCAGCGATATTGAGGGAGCCGCCGAGGTTGAAACCTCCACTATAGAAGATAGCCCGGTGATTTCCGGCAATCCGGATGATTTGCAGGAGAGCGAAGCCGCCGAGCTGCCATCGGGTAATGTCTTCGGCGCAATCGCCAGTGCGCTTGGTGGCGCTGGTGAGGCTGACACTGAAATGGTGGAAGACACCATGACCGAAGCAGAGGCACCGATGGTTGAGGAAGCCGCCGAGGTGGACGTTGAGGCTGTGGCAGAAGCTCAGGCAGCAGAGGATACGATGGCCGATGGTGATATGATGGAAGAAGCAGAGAGCGACACGGCTGTCGAAGCCGTCGCCGCAGAAGCCGAATCCAGTGAGGCGGTGCGCCTGCCACAGGTGGACATCACCGCGTCTACAGCATCTGTGTGTGTGTCACTGTTTGAGGACATCAACCAGAACCGCCTGCGCGAGTCCAACGAGGCGCTGCTGGCCGATGGTACCGTGACAATCAACAGTGGCGAAAGCGCAGTGGGCACATACGACACCAACGGCACCAGCGAACCTTACTGCTTCAGTGAACTGGAACCGGGCGATTATGTTGCTGTGGTCGATGCCCCGGTAGGCTATGGCCTTACGACGCCAAATCAGCTTCGTCTGCCGCTAACGTCTGGCACCTCCCTCAACATCGAGTTTGGCGCAGCAGAGGGCGTGGAGGTTGCACTGGCACCCCCGCCGGATAACTCCGAAGCACTGGGCAACTCTGCTGATGAAGTGCTGCCTGCTTCTACCAACCCGCTGACGGACAACATTCTGGCGATCAGTGGCATTATCGTGGCGTCGCTGGCAGGGGTAGTGGTTGTGGCCGGTGTCGGAGCCAGCCTGCTGCTGCGTCGTTCCAGCTAAAGGGTGAGTTGATGCGTATTCGTACATTGATAGCCGGTGTTGTGGGGGTTGCGTTGCTAATCGCGGCTCCTGCACTGGCGCAGGAATCGCTGGGGCAGTTCTGTGTGCGCAGCTTCGAGGATGTAAATGCCAATGGTTTGTTCGACACAGAAACCGAGCGCCTGATTACGCGGGGCGTGAGCGTGGAACTGTTGAACGAGCAGGGTGTGGTGGTCAGCAGTGCGCTGCTGGATCGCTCACCGACGGTTTCTAACGGGATCATCTGCTTTTACGAACTGACGCCGGGGGATTACTCCGTGCTGGTGAGCAGTGCAGATTACCTGGCAACAACTGACCGGCTGGTTCAGCAGAGCGTAAGCGCGACCCTGCCAACTATCGTGGAGTTCGGTGCGCGTCGGGTTGGCAGTGATGCGGTGGCAGTTCCACTGGATACGGGCACGGGTTCGCTGCTGGGCGAGGTAACGCTGGTGCGGGTGGCAGCGGCGGCGGTGGGCGCAGCTATCCTGATGGTGGTGTTCCTGCTCACCGGGTTCGTGATATTCGGGATGCGTTCCCGGCGTGCAACGGCTCCACCAGCCCCGGTGCAGTTCAGTCCGCAGTCTGTGCGCAGCATGGAACCGATGGAACCGGCTCAGAACTATGCCCCTCCACCTGTGATACAGGAGCCGCCCGTGTCTGATGAAGACACCAATCCGAACCGAACTGTGTAACGGCAGTGCGTTTGCAGCAGAAAGGACATCTCAGGGTGTCCTTTTTTTGGTTATTCATGCCATGTGCATGTAAGATAGAGACTATGCTTTGTTGACTCTCATACGGGGGAAATTATGTCAGAACAGGGTTCTGCCAGCGGAACACGAAACATCGTCATTGTGGCACTGGTTGCACTGGTGGTTGCGGCAATTGTCCTGCTGGGGCTGTATTTACAGGCCCGCAGTATGCTCAGAGAAGAGGCGCTGCTGGCAACGGCTGCGGTTGAACAGGCCGATGCTGATGCTGCCACGTCGCAGGCATCGTTTGATAGCCTGCAACAGACTTCAGAGGCGATTGCGATTGCTGCGACCGAAGCTGCGGAAACGGCAGTTGCGGAAGTCGCCGCACTGGAAGAAGATGTGGACAGCGCAGAGGCCGATATAGCCGACCTCAGAGAACAGTCCACACAGGCAGCAGGGACGGCAGTTGCCGAAGTTGATGCGCTGGGGACGCAGGTGGCAATAGAGGCTGGAACTGCAACCCGCAGTGCGCTGATTGCAGTTTCCACGCAGGAGCGTGCGGCGTTCCAGTTACAGCGTGACGCGGCCACCGCTGGTGCGGTCGCCGCTGCGGGGACGCGCGATGTGGCTGCGGCGCAGGCCACGGATACCCGCCAGGCCGATATAGCAACCCGAGAGGCGGCAACGGCTGCCGCACAGGTGCTGGAACTGGAAGCACAGGCGGCGCAGGTAGAAGAATCTGCAACGGATGTTGCTGCACGAGCAACGATTGCGGCTGAACTCAACGCGATTGATGCCTCTGTAGCGGAAGAAACAGCAGTTGCGGCTGCTGAAGTGGCAGAGATGCAGGAAACTGAACTGGCGGATATGTCGGATATGCTTGCCACGCAATCTGCTGCGGATACTGACGCACAGGCACAGATGACGCAGGCTGCTGTGGCAATGGACGGCATGGCAACCGAGGTGGCCGAACTCAACGATCAACAGGCCACACAGGAAACATTACTGGGCACACAGGCTGCACAGCTTGAGGAGCAGGCAACTGAAATGGCTGCGACGCCAACACCCACAACCGAAGCCGTAACCCCACAGCAAGAGCCAACCGAAGCGCCGCTGGTCACGGTAGCACCATCAGGAACAGAACTGCCGCCCTCTGCACAGACGGGAGATACAACCGGTATCGAAGCATCTCTGTCAACGCTCAGCATCCTGCCCCGTGATCTGTCGTTTATTGATGGCATTGATAGTTTTGCCTTTGACCTCGCCAACGAGGACAACGTAATTGTGGGCGAACCATTCGTGAGCACCTATGGCGATTTTGTAACAGCCGCGACGATGGCATGGGGCGATGGTGCCGAAGAAGACTACTGTGGTTTTATCTTCCGGCGCGATGAAACCGGCGATAATTACTACACGGTAGAAATTGACCGGCGCGGCAGTGTGCGCTTCTTCATCCGTGCTGATGGCGAGTGGCTACCCGGAGAAAGCACCCCGTCCAGCAATGCCGTTCTTACGGGCCTGGATGACCTGAACGATTTGATTCTGGTAGCACAGGAGAGTTCGTTCGTCTTTTTCGTCAATGGTGAGGAAGTGCTGGAGATGGTGGATGAGACGCACAGCGAGAGCGGTGGTGTGTCCATTATGTCCGGTACATTTGAAGGCAGCGATGAATCTGGCTGTACGTTCACCAATGCAGGCATCTGGGATCTGACTGCTCCCGTCAAGCAGTAACGCGATAACACAGGAGCCGGGGCTAACTCTCCGGCTCAACCTCATATGAACCCACGACTGCGCAACACTCTCATCCTGATGTTGTTTGTGGCTCCGGCTGCCGTGTCATTTATCGCGGCGCGGGTACAGCTTGCCTACCGGGTGGGTGATCCCATCCCGAACTTCTCAGCGTTTTTACTGGATGGCACACCGGTACAACTGAGTGACTATGACGGGCAGCGCATCGTGCTCAACTTCTGGGCAACGTGGTGTGTGCCCTGCCGTGCAGAAATGCCACTGCTGCAAGCGGTTCACGAAAACGGCGATGCGGTTGTGCTGGCCGTGAACAACGCGGAGTCCCCGGAGCGTATCATCCGGTTTCTGATCGAAAATGACATTGAGTTGCCAGTGGTGCTGGACGAACAGGGGCAGTTACAGGCCGCATTCGGCATTGTGGGCTACCCGACGACGCTGTTTGTGGATGAAGCTGGTTTCATCTACCGGGTACAGCGCGGCGAGATGACTGCGCAACAACTGGCGGCTTACATCACGGAGTAGGGGCATGGCACGGCCATGCCCATCTGAATCCCGGCGCTATTGCGGGATTACCTCGCGTGGTTTACTGCCGCTCTCCTGTGGGCCGACCACCCCGCGCTGTTCCATCAGGTCGATAAGGCGGGAGGCGCGGGTGTAGCCAATGCGCAAACGCCGTTGCAGCAGCGATACCGACGCCTTGTTAAGACGGCGCACGGTTTCCACGGCCTCTGCGTATAGTTCGTCATCCGGCTCATCACCGTTCGCCCCGGAACTGCCATTTCCTCCGCCATCCCAGAACGCCTGCTGCATTGGCAGTTCTGGCTGATTCTCGCGTCTTTCTGGCATTGCGCCGGGCATTATGGCTGGCGAAACCTGCCGGGGTGCGCTGGCCGGGTCAAGCGACATGGGGGCCATGCCGCGCGTCGGGGCAGGGGCATAGCCCACACCCTGCGCCTTCCAGTAGCGTGTGAGGTTGTCGATTTCATCATCGGAGACGAACACACCCTGCAAACGCTGTGCCGATGGTGACGACCCGCTGAGGTAGAGCATGTCACCGCGCCCCAGCAGGCGCTCTGCCCCCGGTTGATCCAGGATCACGCGGCTGTCCACACTACCGGCCACAGCGAACGCGGCACGCGCCGGGAAGTTCGCCTTAATCAGACCGGTCACAACATCCACGGATGGGCGCTGCGTGGCGATGACAAGGTGAATACCGGTCGCACGCGCCAGCGCCGCGATACGGGTAATCGTGCGCTCGGTTTCCTCCGGCGCAAGCATCATCAGGTCGGCCAGCTCGTCAATGATGACGACGATGTAGGGCATTTTCTCATCGCCAGCCGGTAGATGCTTGTTAAAGTCCACGATGTTACGCGCACCCGCACCACTGAAGCGCTTGTAACGCTCGTCCATTTCGCGCGTCACCCACTTGAGCACACCCACAATGCGCTCCAGCTCGACCACCACTGGCGCCACCAGATGCGGAATGCCGTTGTAGCCGGTTAGCTCCACGCGCTTGGGGTCAACCATGATGAGCTTCAGGTCTTCCGGCGAGTTGTTGGATAGCAGCGAACTGATGATGGCGTTGATGCACACCGACTTACCGGAACCCGTCGTGCCTGCAATCAGCATATGCGGCATGGAGGCAAGGTCTGCGGCCACTGGCGTACCGTCCACGCTCTGGCCCAGTGCAATTGCCAGCGGAGATTTGCCGCTGATCTTCTGGAACTGCTCAGCCTTCATCACGTCCTTCAGGCTCACCAGCGCGTTTTCCGCGTTCGGGATTTCAATACCCACATAGCCCTTACCCGGTACAGGCGCTTCGATACGAATCGACTTCGCACCCAGCGCTAGCTGAAGGTCACGGTCTAGCTGGGCAATGGCGCTAACCTTTACGCGGCTGCGCTTGCCACTGCGCGATTGCAGGTAATCTGGCTCTACGCCGTACTGCGTAATCACCGGCCCCGTGTTGATTTCTACCACGCGACCCGGCGCACCAAAGCTCTTGAGTGTGTCTTCGATGATGCGGGCCTGCTCCACGAGAAACTGCCGGTCGAAGTCCTGGTCGCTGCCATCGTTGAATAGTTCTTCGATGGTGGGCAGCTTCCATTCCTTCTTCGGGCGGTTGCTCTGTGGTGATACGGCTGGTGGCTCCGGTTTCAGTTGATCTGGCCGTGCAACTGATGGCGGCGGGGTGGGCGTATTGCCGTAAGCGTCCGTTTTACCGGCCACAAACGCCGCAGTTTTATCGCCAGAAGCCCCATTACCCGCAGGCGCAGATGTCGGTGCCGCTGTGGATGTGCTCTCTGGCGGTTTGCTCTCGCTACTCGTGGCTGCCCCTGCCGCCATCGCTGCCCCTGTTGCTGCCTGCACCGATCTCGGATGATTGGACACCCCCTGCCGGATCGCGTTCAGGCGTTCGGCGCGGCTCTGTGGATCGGTTGGTGTCTCGTCGGCTGGCTGTGCATCATCTCCTGTTACATCATCCGGTTTTACAGTTTCCATTACCTGCGAAATACGCTTGTTTTCCAGCACCTGCTTTGCCGGGGCATGGTCGCCATTACTGCTGCCACTATCGGCGCTGGCACTCCCCGGAATGTTAATGGCCGGTGCTGATGGCGCAGCCTGCGGTTGTGGCGGAGCCGCTGCTGGTGGGGCGGCGAACAGATTCGCAGACGGCTGCTGTACCTGCCCGCTGCCAGACGATGGAATAGACGGCTGACCGGGCATAGTCGGCGGTGGTGGAGCCTGCGTTGCGGCGGGTGGCGCCGCGTTCGCTGGAGCCGGTGCGCCGCTATTACCACCATTGCCCCCGAACGGCAGACGACCCATCAGCCCGCCACCATTACTATCTCCGGTAGTGGGTGTTGCCTGCTGTGGATTGCTCGCACGTGGTGCAGGTTCTACATTACGACCGCCCCGGCCAAACAGCCCGCCCATAAACCCGCTGCGCCCATCGCTGCTGGCAGGTGCCGCCTGTGCCTGTGCTGGCGCGGCCACTGCCCCCGGAACCTGTGCCGCGACCTGTTCACCGTCCATTGACGTGGTGACGGTGCGGCCACCCATTGTAATGGGGATCGCACGCTGGTCACTTTCTGGTGCAGGCAGCGCAATACCCGCTGTCGGGCTGGCGCTACTGGCAGCAAGCTGCTCAACCTGTGGCGTTGTGATTTCGATGTTGCTCTGCGCGATGGCCGCCAGTTGTTCCTGCCGCTTTGCCAGCCGCTCTGCCTTGCGGACTTTCTTCCGCTGGGAAGAGCGCCGCTGCGCCGCACTGAAGCTGCGCCACAGGCCAATCATGATGATTGCCACTTCCGATACACTCACGTCCAGTAGCAGCATCAACCCCACCAGCGCCGTAAAGATCACCAGCGCAAACGAGAGAATCTCACCCAGATACTGCACCATCAACAGGTACAGGTTGCCGCCCACCCAGCCGCCGCCAGATGGAATAAACATGGGTTCCGTCCACGTTAGCCGCGTGAGGTTTGCCAGTTCAGTGAACGTGGTGACGCTGTAGTTCAAGGCGTGGATAAACTGGAAGATCACCAGCAGCGACATATACAGGATGCCAATACCTATCAGGCGCTCTGTGTCGATGGTAGGGGGTTCATCGCCAAAGTGACGGATAATGAGCCACATACCCACACCGAACATGGTCACAGGTACGGCCCATGCCCCCCAGCCCAGCAAACTCTCGAAAAAGTTGTTGATGCCCTCGGTGAGCATCCCCTGGTTGGCAGAAAGCCGACTGAGCAACAGCGCCGCCGAGACAAACACCAGCCCCACGCCCAGAATATCCAGCTTACGATCCAGCGAAAGCCCCTCGCTGGCCGCGACTTTTGGCGCTTTACTGCGCTGCTTGACGGTCTTTGACGTGGGCTTATCAGCCTCACCCCCGAAAGGCAGGCTGGCCGTCAGCGCAGCGAAACGCCCTGCAAGGCCACCACCCGCTGCGGCTTCATCTTTCTTTTCTGCCTTTTTATCGTCGCTGGTCTTCAGGTTTTTGCCGCCGCGTGCCCCGAACTTGGGTGTGCTGCCCTTCTTATCATCTTTTTTGGCGGCGGGCTTTACATCAGCAGCGCCAGAGGCTGGCTTACGCCCGAACCGGCCACCGATTCCACTGCCAGATGGCTTGCTGTCTCCGCTGCCCGTGGCGGGTTTGCCTTTGCTGGTGGCAGGCTTCTTATCATCCTTTTTATCGTCGCTATCGCCGGACGAACTGCCAAATGGCATGCGCCCGCG
>JBCCQC010000039.1:0-13540 GCA_039024535.1 Chloroflexota bacterium | reverse complement strand
GCGCACCTGTAGACGCCACCTATGACAGTGTGGACGGGCTGGAAATGCACAACCTGTACCCGCTGCTGTATAACCGCGCTGTCCACGAGATCACGATGCAAAAAACGGGTGAAAATATCGTGTGGGGCCGCTCGGCCTATGCCGGTTCGCAGCGCTACCCGCTGCACTGGGGCGGTGACCCGGCTGTGCTGTGGGGCGACCTGGCGAACCTGTGGCATGGCGGCATGGGCCTGGGGTTGTGTGGTTTCCCGTTCTGGAGTGTGGACATTGGCGGGTTTGGCGGCACGCCCTCGCCAGAACTTTACATCCGGTGGGTGCAGGGGGGGCTGTTTGTCTCGCATCCCCGCGCACATGGCCCCATCGCGCGTGAGCCGTGGGTTTTCGGTGATGAAGCTGTCGAAATTTTCCGCAGATACACAAAGCTGCGCTATCGTCTGCTGCCATATGTATGGAGCACTGCTGTTCACAGTGTAGAAACCAGCCTGCCCGTCATGCGCCCGATGCTGCTGGACTGGCAGGATGACCCGACCACGGCCACGATTGACGATCAGTTCATGTTCGGGGAGTGGTTGCTGGTTGCGCCCATTCTGGATGAGACGGATACGCGTCAGGTTTATTTCCCGGCGGGGCGCTGGTTCAACTACTGGACAGACGATGTGATTGATGGCCCGCGCTGGCAGCAGGTACACGCTGCACTGGCTGACCTTCCGTTATATGTGCGCGGCGGCGCTATTATCCCGCTGGCTGACGACATGGCGCACTCCGGCGCGGCTGATTTAAGTCACCTGACGCTGGACATTTACCCGTATGGTAGCAGCCGTTTTATGCTCGTGAACGATGATGAGCGCATAGTGTTCACATGCGAGCAGAAAAACAAATCCGCTACTATCACACTGGGCAGGGGCGCACATCGCTACACCCTGCGCGTCCACGGAATTGATCCGTATGAAATTTTTGTAAACCAGACACTGCTGACACCCACCGAAGGGTGGGAACAGCGTGATAATGGTGTTGTCGTTATCGATGTGGCGGGCAGTGCCGAACAGGACACCCGTATTCACATTGATGGCGAGTAATTTTTTCACAAACTATATCTTGAAAGGAAACACCCCTTATGTCTCGTAAACATCTGAGCCGCCGCAACTTCTTGAAGGGCATGGGCATTGCCGCTACGGGTGCCAGCTTCGCCAACATGACCACATTCCTGCCGAAGCGTGCCTTCGGCCAGGATGCATCAGACGTGATGTACTCCGCAGATCTGGCACTCACGCCGGAGGAAATCGAAGAAATCGCCAGCATGAACCTGCGTTTTGGCTTCAACATGAACCACCGCACGGATGACTTTATCAACCAGGTGATTGCCGGTGGTGAAGCCGCCGCTGAAGACTACGGTATCGAACTGCTGGTCGGTGAGGCCAACTTTGATGCGGCCAAGCAGCTTTCCGATGTGGAAGCGCTGGTTCAGCAGGAAGTAGACGCCATTTTCATGATCGCGGTAGACAGCGATTCCATCTCCCGCGCCATCATCCAGGCCAACGAAGCCGGAATCCCGGTGGTGGTCGTCGGTGGCCCGCCCACCCGTGGCGACATTCTCTCGCTGATGAACTCCACCAGCTATGATGGCTGCTTCGAAAGCTGCAAATTCCTGGTCGATTCGGTCGGCGGCGCTGGCAAAATCGGTGTGATCTCTATTCCGCTGGCCCTCAGCACCATCCGTGACCGTGAAACCGGCACGCTGGACGCCATCGGCGAAAGCCAGATGCAGTTGATTGGCCTCCAGCCGGTGTTCAGCCAGGACGAAGCGCTGGCCGCCGCCGAAAACATGATCCAGGCACACCCCGACCTGACCGCCATTTTCGCTACGTGGTCACTGGCCGTGAACGGCGTGCTGGCCGCAGTAGAAGCATCCGGCAATGACATCAAGGTAAGCGGCTACGATGCAGAAGTTGCTGGCTTCATGGCCTTCCACGAAGGTAACCCGAACCTGCTCTCACTGGCCGGGCAGCAGGGGCGTCAGCAGGGCGTTACGGGGCTGGATGCACTCTGCAAGAACATCCTCGGGCAGCCCGTCGCCAGCGATATTCTTGTGCCAACGGTACTCGTCACCGCAGACGACTACGAGGAGAAGTGGGACGAACTGTACCCCGGCGTTGACGTGCCGTGGGAAACTGAGATGGATTCGTAGTTTTCGTAACATAACAGACCGGGGCGCAGCCACACGCTGTGCCCCACCTCAATGTAACCATCAAACGAACTCACCATGACACCACTGATTCGCATTCGTAATATATCAAAAGGGTTCCCCGGCGTGCAGGCACTGGACGATGTGAGCTTCGATGTGAAAGCTGGCAAAATCCATGTGCTAATGGGCGAAAACGGCGCGGGGAAGTCCACGCTCATGAAAATACTTGCCGGGGCCTACCAGCCAGATACCGGCTCGCTGGAAATTGACGGGCAACCTGCGCAGATGAGTAGCCCCATCCGGGCACGTGAACTGGGCGTGGGCATGATTTACCAGGAACTGACCGTGCTGGATAACCTCGATGTAGGACGCAATATCATGCTGGGCCAGGAACCCGTACAGGAGCCATTTGGCCGCATGGACTGGAACAAACTCTACCAGCAGGCCGGTGATATTCTGACCAGCCTTGACCTGCAAATTGACCCGCGTGCGCCACTCCCCTCGCTTTCCATCGGGGAGCAGCAAATGGTAGAGATTGCCCGCGTCACACTGCACGACCCGCGCATCATGATTATGGACGAACCCACCAGTTCACTCGGCAAACACGAGGAAGAAGTGCTGTTCGACCTGGTGCGCCGCCTGCGTGACCGGGGTGTGGGCATCATCTATATCTCGCACCGCATGGAAGAAGTGTTCATGCTGGCAGATACGATTACCGTACTGCGCGACGGCCATCACATTGCCACCCAACCTGCCGCCGACCTTGACCGCGCCGAACTCGTGCGGCTGATGGTGGGGCGCGATGTGGACGAAGCACGCCAGCAAGACACAAAAACAGATCGTGGCGATGTTGTACTGGCAGTTGAAAACCTGTCTGACGAGGTGCAACTGCAAAACATCTCGTTCATGCTGCACCGGGGCGAAATTTTAGGGCTAGCAGGGCTGGTGGGCAGTGGGCGCACACGGTTGGCGCGTCATCTGTTCGGCAGTGGAGAGCCGTTTACAGGGAGTGTGCAACTTGATGGACGTTCGCTGAAATTAACCCACCCCAACGACGCGATACAGTCTGGCATTGCCTATGTACCGGAAGACCGCAAGGGGCTGGGGCTGGTGCTGATGATGGATGTGGGCAATAACCTGTCCCTCGCCTCGCTGGACAAAAATGCAGTGGCGGGCGTGCTGAACCGCGCTGGCATGATGAGCATGGTTAAAAGCTGGGTAAAGCGCCTGAGCATTCGCATTGCTTCAGTGAAGCAGACCGTGGAAAAACTGAGCGGCGGCAATCAACAGAAAGTGGTGCTGGCAAAATGGCTGACGAGAGAGCCGCGCGTGCTGATATTGAACGAGCCGACACGCGGCGTGGACGTGGGCGCAAAAGCGGAGGTACATGCGTTGATACGCGAAATTGCAGAGCAGGGCGTTTCTGTGCTGATGATTTCCTCCGAATTGCCGGAACTGCTGGCGATGAGTGACCGCATTCTGGTCATGCACGAGGGCAAAATCAGTGGCGAACTGAGCAGCACAGAGGCAACCGAGGAAAAAGTGGTGGCGTTAGCGTTCGGGGAGGGTGAACCCGTATGACAACTTTACAGAAACGGGCAGAACAGGCACAGCAGCATCCGGTTTTGCGCTGGCTGCTAAACCCCGAAAGCGGCGTACTGATTGGCATTGTGGCGCTGGTCGTGTTTTTCTCGTTACAGAGCGAATTCTTCTTCGATGTCGATAATTTCCTGAACATCGCGCGGCAGATGACGATGCTGATGATTGTCTCGTTCGGGATGACATTTGTGATTCTCTCCGGTGAAATTGACCTGAGCGTGGGCACAGTGCTGGCCCTCATCGGAATCTTTGTGGCGAGCACACTGCGCCGTGACCTGCCGATACCTGTTGCGCTGGCTGTTGGCATCGGCTCTGGCGCGTTAATCGGTTTTATCAGCGGGTTCATCACCGTGAAGGGTAATGTCCCGTCATTTATCGTCACACTCGGCATTTTCAGTGTGGCGCGGGGTGCCGCCATCTGGCTGACGAACTCGCGTGCAATTGCGATTTTTAATGACAATTACTTTGCCATCTTCGCAGATGCGGAGCCACTCGGCATACCCGTTTCGCTGTGGTACATGGTCGCTATCTATCTGATTTTGATCTTTATTCTGCGCTATACCCGCTTCGGCACATCGGTCTATGCAGTAGGGGGCAACCGCAACGCTGCTGAACTCTCCGGCATATACACTGACCGTGTGAAAATTGGTGTGTTTGTGCTGATGGGTGTGATGGTGGGCGTTGCGGCAATTTTGCAAACCGCACGGCTGGGCACCGGCTTTGTAGAGCCACCACGGAACCTCGAACTGGATGCGATTGCCGCAGTGGTACTCGGCGGCACGGCATTTACCGGCGGACGCGGCTCACTCAGCAAAACGGTACTGGGCGTGGTGCTCATTGCTGTGCTGAACAACGGGCTGACGCTGCTTAATGTGCAGTCGTATTACCAGCTCATCATCAAGGGTGGCATTATTGTGCTGGCACTGCTGCTGGATCAATGGCTGAACAGAGGAGATTAACCCATGAGCGATAGAGCCTTGCAACAGCCCACAGGCGGCCTGCTGCGCTATGTGAACCGCAACACCATCAGTGAGTTTGGCGTGCTCATTGCCATTATCCTGCTGATTATCGGGTTTTCGTTCGCCAGCCCATTCTTTTTCACGGTCAGCAACTTCGCCAACATCGGCAGACAGACAACCCTGCTGGCGATTACCTCGTTTGCCATGACGTTCGTGATTCTCTCCGGTGAAATTGACATCAGCATTGGCGCGATAGCCAGTCTCTCTGGCGTGGTGATTGCGTTATTGCTGCGCGAACAGTTCCCGATGCTGCTGGCGATACTGGCCGGGCTGACGGTGGGGGGGCTGGCCGGGTTGCTGAACGGCGTCATTACGGTCAAGGGCAAAATCCCGTCGTTTATCGTCACGCTGGGCACGCTCAGTGTAATACAGGGCACGGCACTTGCCATGACGAACGCCTCTACGATTGTATTCAGTAACGACCTGTACCGCGATTTATTTGCGCGGGCCAGCCTGTTCGGGATTCCCGCGCCCGTGATTTTTGCGGTGGTGCTGTTCTTCGTGCTCAACTGGTTGCTGACTTCCACCCGCTTTGGCTCCAACATTTACGCGGTAGGGGGTGGCGCAGATACCGCGCGGCTGGCAGGCATCCCGGTAGACCGCGTGAAAATACTGGTGTTCACGCTCAGTGGCGTGCTCACAGCTATGGCATCACTGGTGCTCACGGCGCGGGTAGGCAATGGGCAACCGCTGGGCGCACAGGGACTGGAACTGGACGCGATTGCAGCCGTGGTACTCGGCGGGACGAGCTTTCTCGGTGGGCGTGGTGCCCTGTGGCGCACGGTTCTGGGCGCCCTGCTCATCGGCGTGCTGAACAACGGCCTGACGCTGGTAAGCATTGCCTACTATCCGCAGCTACTGGTCAAGGGCGGCATCATCATCCTTGCGGTTTATATCGACTCCCTGACGAGAGGACAGAAATCATGACATCCTACGAAGCGGCACACGACGATTTTAGCGCTGTCGTCAACGAAAACAGCGAGATGCAGCAGCTTGCAACGGGCATGGGCTTTACCGAAGGCCCGGTGTGGCTACCGTCGCAAAATGCTGTGATCTTCACGGATATTCCGGCAAACGCGCTGATGAAATGGAGCGAGAGCGATGGCCTGAGTGTACATCACGACAACAGTCACTTTGCTATCGGGCTATATGCAGATGCTGACGAGCGCATCATTGCCTGCGAACACACCACACGCCGCCTCACACGCTATGAACGAGACGGCAACATTACCACACTCGCGGCGTACCACGGCAACCACATCCTGAACTCAACAAATGATGTGGTAGTACGCGAAAGTGATGGGGCCATCTTCTTCACAGACCCACCGTTCGGTGTTCGTGCAGAAAACGGGGAACTCCACGGCTACCAGCAGGGCATGGAATACGGCGGGTGCAACGTTTTCAAGGTCACAGATGACCCGCACGCGCCGCAGGTGGTCACGAGCGAGATTTATCGCCCGAATGGGCTGTGCTTCAACCGGGATGAATCTGCACTGTATGTCAGCGACTCCTCGGCAGACTACCATCAGGTGTACAAGCTCACCATGAATGATGATGACACCGCCACCAACCCGGAAGTCTTTGCTGTGATGCCGGAGGGCGTGCCGGATGGGATGCGCATTGACACGGAAGACCGGCTCTATGTAGCGGGATTGGATGGCGTGTACGTCTACGCGCCGGATAGCACGTATCTGGGTAAGCTGCTGGTGCCGGAGATGGTGACGAATATCTGCTTCGGTGGAGAAGACCGTAACATGCTGTTCATCACGGCAACCACATCGCTGTACGGCATCGAACTGGCGACAACCGGCAATCAAAAGCCGTAGCAAAAAGAGAGAAAATTTTATGGTGGATACAACACGCTTAGAAAATAAAGTTATTGTAATCACGGGCGCGGCCAGCGGTATTGGGCGGGCGTGTGCCATCCGCTACGCCGCCGAGGGCGCAAAAGTTGTGCTGGCAGACATCAACACGGAAGATGGTGAGGCTGCTGCGCAGACTATCCGCGATGAGGGCGGCGAGGCGGTTTTTCAGCACACCGATGTGAGCGAAACTGACCAGCTAGAAGCGCTCTTGCAGCGTGGCATCGACGAGTACGGCCATGTGAATGTATGGCATAACAACGCCTTTACCAGTGTGTTCAAGCCCATCTACGAACAAACCCTGGATGAGTTTGATGACACGGTGCGAATCTCACTGCGGGCGTACTGGTATGGCAGCAAAATTGCTGTAATGCACATGCGCGAGCGCGAACTAAAGGGCGTGATTCTCCACACGGCCAGCGTACAGAGCTACTTCGGGGAGCGCGGCTTCAGTGCCTATCAGGTGGCAAAGGGCGGTATTCTGTCTCTGGCGCGGTCTATCGGCGTGGACTGTGCGCCGGACATTCGTTCGGTGGCTATTGCGCCCGGATTTATCCTCACCCCGGCCCACGACGGCATTCCCGCAGACATTATCGAGTCAGTCAAGGCACGCATTCCAGCAAAGCGCGGCGCTCAACCAGAAGAAGTGGCAACACTGGCAGCGTATCTGGCATCCGATGAAGCAGATTATATTACGGCAACCGGCATCATCATGGACGGCGGCGATCTCGCCGTGTAAGGAGTGGAATATGATTAAAATGATCGCGTTCGTCAAACGCAAGCAGGGCATGACGCAGGAAGAATTTGCAACATACTGGACGGAAGAACACGTCAAGCTGTCTGTGCCGTTAGGCATGAAGGGCTATCGCATCAATATTGCGCTGGAGCCGCAACCAATGGGCAACAACCCGCCGCATTATGACGGCACAGCAGAAATCTGGTGGGCCGATCTGGAATCAATGCAGGCCGCGCTGGAAAGCACGCAAAATGAACTCGCCGCAGATGACGTGAATAACTTCGCAGATGTGCTACAGTTCGTCTACACAGAAGAACACGTTATTGTTTGAGGCAGGACAGGTGTGGCAAAACATCTGAGCAGTTAACAGACGGGGCGCCGTTGTGTACCGCGCCCCGTTGATGCAGCTATTCAGACAATCGGGTTGAGTTCCGTTGCAGCCAGTTGGCCCTCATGCAATCCGGGTAGCCACGTGTCGCGGTCGTGGATGCGATTCTGATTATCCAGCGGCGCAACAGTCGTGCCATCAGCATAGTAGATGATGGTCATCACAGAGCGCATGTGCCCGGTAGAATTGCCCCCGGCAGCGTGCAGCGTCCAGCCACTATGGAAGGTAGCATCTCCAGCTTGCATGGCTTCAACCGGGCTCAGTCCGAAACCTTTTTCCTTCACGAACGCCTCTAATTTTGCCTGCGATTCGTCGGAAATGGGCATATCACCGAGGTAGCCTCCCGCATGTGAACCCGACGCAAATTGCAGCGTGCCCATATCCTGCGTTACATCCACAAGCGGCATCCACATGGTGATGGTGTCATCGGTTGCCAGCGGCCAGTAATGCTGATCCTGATGCCACGGTGTAAAGCCACCGCCTGCCTCTTTAAACAGGGCCTGGTCGTGGTACAGGCGCACACGCTCCACGCCCATAAGCGCAGCAGCAATGCCAGCAAAACGTTTTGCCAGTACAAATGCCTTTACGGTCTCGTCGTGCCGCCACAGGTTCATCGTCTGCAAAAACGCTTTGCCATACGTATCTCGTTCGCTCAGGTCACGGCTTTCGCGGTTGTGCTGGGTGGCCGTTTCCAGAATGGCATCGCAGTAGGTGGCTGTGTGCTCTGTGGGGAGCACATCACGTAGCAGGATATGCCCATCTTTGCGATAGGCATCAATCTGTTCGGTCGTCAGGTCATAGCTGTGATTAAGTACAGACATCGTGATAGTGGCCTTTCTCAGTGGTCATGATCTTCGTCAGGGTGCGGCACCATAATCATGAAGCCGTTGCCATCGCCCATCATAGACTTCGGCTTATGGCTCCAATCCCGCTGGCCGTAGAGTTCTGGCGCATTGGCAGCACAGGGGGTGCCGAACTTCGGCTGCGCGTAGGGCAGATGTGTGCTGCCACGAGCCAGAATGTGCAGATGATTGGCCGCTTTGCCCTCGTCCTCACCTTCATAGGGGATGTGGTGGTTCCACGGTACGCGCGAACGAGCGTTGCAGTAGTGCCCGACGAATGCGCGGCGAGAATAATCTGCAACGTTTTTGTGCGAACGGTGCAGCACATGCCCGCCAAAGAACGCCACATCGCCGGGTTCCATCTCCACGGGTACTTCACGGTCATATTTCGCGGCAATTTTCGAAAGCGTGTTTTTGTCCGTGTCAGGATTGCTGGCATTCTGGATCACATCAATGTCATTGAAAACATAGTCGCCGTTGTCTGTCACACCGTCACAATCCGGGTAAATCGGTTCCGCCTGTGATCCGGGTGTCATCCACAGACAGCCGTTGTCTTTCGTCGCCGGGTCAAGTGCAATCCATGCGCCGATGAGGGTATCCGGCTGGGTGGGGATGTAATAGGCATCCTGGTGGTAGCCCTGCCCGGCCTGCCCCGGCTGCTTGAAGAAAAACATCGTTTGCAGCGCCAGCACATCCGGCCCGATGAGTGCTTCCAGCACGTCTACAATGCGCGGGTGCAGCAAAAACCGCTCGTGGATTTCTGCGGCGCGGTGTGGCATGTGAATGCGGTCATAGAAGTTGCGGCGTTCTTCTGGCGAGAGGTTGGCGGGAGCCGGGTTTACGCCCGGAATAGTGGTGCGTCCGGCCATTAAATCCTCGGAGTGCTGGATAAGTTCCGTAATTTCGTCTTTCGAAACAAGCCCACGCACATGTAAATAGCCTTCACGCTGGAAGAATGTATATTCATCAACGGAAACAGGATACGGCTCGTGCGTGCGTTTAAGTGGGGGGGTAGCTACCATGATGTTTTACTCGCAGTGTGCTTTTTGCTTTATACTATATGGGGGATGATCCCCATAGCACAATAACTCTGGTAATTCGTCATGTGTCTGTAATCACCATGTTATCCGATCATACATCTTTGCCACTACCGCCGCCCTTCTTCCCGGATGATGTGGGGGTGGGGCAGGTCGTTTACCCACCGGGGGGTACCCTTGGCCCGCGCACGCAGGATAATATTCAGCTTGTATTTTTGCACCGTGGGACGATGATGGTTGTGATTGATGGTCACGAACAGATTAACGCAAGGTCGGGGACGGTAACACTGCTGCTGCCGCCGCACCATGAGTTTTTCAAGTTTACGCCAGATGCAAGTACTGACCATAGCTGGCTTCACCTGCACTGCATGCAACCCCCGCAATCCCTTATCCCGTACATGCAAACCCTCCCGAAGACAATTCGCCTGTCAACGGAGATGAACGCGCTCATTACACGGGCGCTGCGTCTGCAACAGTCGAACCTGTCCACGGCAGCCCTGATGATGAAAGCAATGGCCCTGCAAATGGTGTGGCTTTACATCGGGGAAGCACAGCAAACGGGGCAAAAGGGTAGTTTGCAGCAAAACGACCTGATCGAAGCCGCGCTGCAATACATTCAGGATCATTTAAGCGAGGACATGCGCCTGAAAGACATCGCCGCCGCTGTCTCAGTCAGTGAAAATCACCTCATCCGGTTGTTCAAGCAGCATGTGGGTACCACACCAATTAATTATCTGTGGCAGCGACGCATAAACCACGCCATTGACCTGTTGCAACGAACCGGATTGAGCATCGGGCAGATTGCGCAGGCATCGGGCTTTAAGACGAGTTACCATTTTTCGCGGCGCATCCGAAAAAGCACAGGGCACACCCCGACAGAGATTCGCAACAGGTCATGGTGACTGTGTGCAATACCATCTGCCAGAGCAGAAACCCTGTCCAATGATGGCGGCTTCATGATAAAGCGTTAAAATCCGCGAAACTGATTGCAAAAACGGATACAACAACACAACATGACCATCAAGGTAATTCAGGTTGGCCTCGGCGGGATGGGTAATGCATGGCTTGCCGCTGTGCAGGCATCGGAGGATGTCGAATTTGCCGGATTTGTCGAGATTAACGATAGCATCGCCGCCGAACAGGTGAAAGCCTATGGGCTGGACGGTAACAGAGTTTATAAAACACCGGGCCAGGCTCTCGCTGCTGTTCAAGCAGATGGCATTATCAACGTGACGCCGCCACAGTTTCACCGGGAAGTATCCATCACGGCGATGGAAGCAGGAGTGCCGGTGCTATCGGAAAAACCGCTGGCTGGCACACTTGAAGATAGCCACGCTATCGTGGAAAAGGCCAACGAGACGGGCGTACTGCACATGGTCACGCAGAACTACCGTTACACAGCACTGGCACAAACTGTAAAAAGTGTTCTGGATAGCGGGGCAATGGGTGCAGTTGGCTCTGTAAACGTGCATTTTGCTAAAGGCCCACATTTCGGTGGTTTTCGTGAGGAAATGCCCCACCCGCTGATTATTGACATGTCTATTCATCACTTCGATATGATGCGTTTCTTCGTGAATAGCAACCCGGCCCGCATTTTTGCGCATAGCTGGAACCCGCCGTGGAGCTGGTATCAGGGGGATGCCAGCGCAACCGTTCACACGACGTTCGAGAATGGCGTTCCGGTGACGTATAACGGCTCGTGGTGTGCGCGGGGCATGGAAACAACATGGAACGCGAACTGGCGTTTTGAGTGCGAACTGGGCATTCTCACTATCGAGGACGACGCTGTATACAAACAGCGCTACACCGGGGTTGAGGGCCGTCCGGGGTACCGGCATGTGAGCAATGCAAAGAAAGAGGCAGTGCCGATGGTCAGTATGGTACGAGAAGGGCAGGATTATCTGCTCCATGAGTTTTATCAGGCTGTGACATCGGGCAGTGTTCCGGCTACCACGGCACAGGATAATATTCACACGATACGTTTCGTTTTTGACATTGTAAAAGCCTGCGATACCGGGCAAATCATCACAACAGGAGAATTAAACAGATGAAGTTAGGTGTATTCACGCCAGCGTTCTCAAGTATGGCATTTGAGGACATGCTGGATTATATCGTCTCCGTCGGCGTTGAAATGGTCGAAATCCCGGTGGGTGGCTACGTCGGTGATGCCCATTGTAAGCCCGCAGACCTGCTGGCCGATGACGACGCGACTGCGAAGTTCAAAGCCGCTATTGATAGCCGGGGGTTAGGCATCAGTGCGCTCAGTGCCCATGCCAACCCGTTGCACCCTGACCCGGCCATCAGTGAGCCACACAGAGAAGCTATCAAAAACGCTATTCTGTTCGCAGAAAAAATCGGCGTAGATACTGTAGTCACATTCTCCGGGTGCCCCGGTGGTGGCCCAGAAGATAAAACACCCAACTGGATTACCTGCCCGTGGCCCCCTGACTTCGGAAACGCGGTGCAGTGGCAGTGGGAAAAAGTCATGATCCCTTACTGGCAGGAAACCACGAAATTTGCAGAGGATCATGGGGTGAAGATCGCAATAGAAATGCATCCCGGCTTCTGTGTGTATGCTGTGGAGCACATCCACGCCCTGCGTGACGCCGTGGGTAGCCAGAGCATAGGTGCTAATTTTGACCCGAGCCACCTGTTCTGGCAGGGTGTGGATGTTGTATATGCTATTCGAGAGCTGGACGATGCTATTTTCCATTTCCATGCCAAAGACACCATCATTGACCCGGTCAATGCAAATGTAAATGGTGTGCTGGACACGAAACGGTATGATGATGTTGCCAGCCGTAGCTGGATTTTCCGTACTGTGGGCTATGGACAACCGGAAAAAACGTGGCGTGATATTGTGAGCAATCTACGGATGGTGGGTTACGCTGGGCCACTCTCCATTGAACACGAAGACGCACTGATGTCGCAGAACGAGGGGTTTGAAAAGGCAGCAAAGTTCCTGAAAAGTATCCTGATTGAAGACGACGCGGGATATGCTTTCTGGGCATAGAGCGCTTGCTACCGTGCATTTCGCAGGCCAGCGAGATTGATGTTGAACCTGCGAATGCACAGCGTAAAAACACGGTCAGGGTATCTTCTGGTGCTGGTCACAGTAGCGAAGCGACACAGAATCATGTCATTCAGTGTCAAGGCCTTTGACGCCAGCTACCTGCAAAAAGCTAAAGATTTCTGAGAGGCCGTTTGAAAAGTCCCCGAGCCGCCTTTAAAATGACGGCATGAATAGAAACCCCTACCCGAGTGATGTCAACGATGGGGAATGGGAGCAAATCAAGCCGCTCATTCCGAAGGCCAGAACCGGTGGACGCCCACGAGAAACCGATATGCGTGAGGTGTTCAATGCGATTGTGTATATGTTGCGTTCCGGTTGTGCATGGAACATGCTGCCCCATGATTTCCCACCGAAAGGGACGGTGTACCATTACTTCAATGCGTGGTGCAACAAGGGCACGTTTGAGCGGATGAATGCGAACTTGCGAGTGCAGGTCAGACAACAGGCGGGACGGGAAACGACACCGATTGCCGCTATCATCGACAGCCAATCCGTCAAAACGACGGAAAAAGGGGGCTGCGCGGATATGACGCTGGCAAGAGGGTAAAGGGCCGCAAGCGGCATGTGCTGGTCGATGTAATGAGCTTAATGTGGGGATTGCTCGTCACCGAGGCAGACATGTCACACCGCAATGGGGGGATTCGGATGCTGTTGACAGTCAGAGGGCAGATGCCGCGCCTGCAACCGATCTGAGCCGATGGGGGGTATCGGGGGCAGTTGATTGAGTGGGTTCAGCGGTGGTGTGGATGGCTGGTTGAGATTGTCCTGCGCTCCGACGAGGCGGTTGGATTCGAGGTCTTGC
>JBCCQC010000038.1:0-13706 GCA_039024535.1 Chloroflexota bacterium | reverse complement strand
TTTCATAGCCCTGGTTCACGCTGTAGTACGTTGGCTTATCTGGCAATCTGATGTCCGGGTGGCTGAGGACAAACTCCCCGATAGACGGATCCAGCGTAAAGCCGAACACCCCCTGCCCTGTGGTGTAGATCATCATGGTGCTGCTGCCATAGATGACGTAACCGGCAGCTACCAGTCGTTTACCTTCCTGCAACACATCGTCCATCACAGCGTCTTCACCCTTGGTGAACTTACGATGGATCGAGAAGATCGTACCGATAGAGGTATTCACATCAATATTGGAGGAACCGTCCAGCGGGTCATAGATAAGCACATAATTGCCCTTCACGTACTCATCCGGGATGTGACGAATGCCATCCTGTTCTTCCGATACCACACCGGATAGGCGTCCAGTGTGGTCATTCATGCGGAAGATGATGTTATCGGCGTACAGGTCGAGCTTCTGCTGTGTTTCTCCGAAGACATTTTCTTCGTCCGTTGCCCCCAGGATGTTCACGAGGCCAGCGCGGGTCGTCTGGTTAGCAATGAGCTTGGCGCTGAGGGCCATGTCCTGTAGCAGGCGGGTGAAGGTGCCGGTCGCCTGCGGGAAGGTATTCTGCTGTTCCTGAATGTGACGTTCGATGGTGACTAGCTTACTCATAAATGTCCTCGGAGATTATATTTGCGCTTATTTTGACAGTATGCGGTGTGGGCAACTTTTTCAAGCGATTTAAAGCAGGTTATTAGAATGAGTGTTGTCATCAAATAATCTTCAAACGTTACGAAAACTGAATAAATAATTTTCAATCTGCATAGAATCAATGTAAACTTCAGTCACAAAGGTTTATCGGGAGAAAAAATAATGATGGGCATCAACGTCACATGGGGCAATCCACAAAAAACGGTTATCCTGCAACGCTTCAAAGATCCGTGGACGGTTGAAGAACACCGTGCCAGCCTGCTGAAGATCGGAGAAATGGTAGCCTCGCAACCGCACACCGTCCATGCCATTGCCGATATGACCGAATCAGGGTTTGCACCGGCACGGATGATGGTGAGCACACGTGTTGCAGAAAGCGTGATGCAGCCCAACAGCGGCCTGCTGTTCATTGTACAGCCCACACCCGTCATTAAATCTATTGTCACGGCGGCACGGCGGTTTATGCCACGTGTAAACAGCCAGTTACAGGTTGTTGCCACTATTGATGAAGCCCGTACTATCATTGAGCAATATAAGCCAGCTACTCGCTAGAGCCGGAAGGCCAGACGAATCCTTGACGGCATTCACGCAAAGCTAACGGGTAATAACCCCGGAAGCGCGTTATACTGTTATAGACACAGAGGATTCATAGTAGACAGATAGCTCACATGCCCATCAAACTCTCGTGGCACCCGGATCATCCCCACACCATCCTGATGCACTACAGCGACCCGTGGACACTCGACGAACAACGCACCGCCTTCTATAAAATCAGTCGGATGGTGATCTCGCGTTCACCACAAACCGTTACGACACTGGTCGATATGCGCAGCAGCCACTACATGCCAGGCCAACTGATGCTGAATGCTCAGGCTGCCGATGGCTGTATCCACGTCAACAGCGGGCCGATTGTTATTGTGGGGGCGGCCCCCGCATTTATCGCGCTCTACCGCGCCTCCCAACGGTTTATGCCGAAAACCGTGCAGCGCCTCCAGTTTGTGAAGACGCTGCAAGAAGCTGAGTGGACGCTTCGCGGCGAAACTTACTCGGCCTGATCGGTTCGTTCACGCAGTTCAACGATAGCTGCCGTTACAGCCTGCTCAATCGCGGCCTGCACATCGTCCGGCTTCAGCGGCGGTTGCGACCGTGCCGCCCGTGCAGCATCTTCCATGCTATAGCCGCCGATTAGCGCGAGCGCCAGCGTCACCACCAGCACTACCAGTTCCGTCTGCACCGGCTCCAGTGATGGCACGACACTGACGACGAACCCGACGATCAGCGAGACCATCGCCACCAGCACGCGCCGGGATTTGAGGACGAGCAGCAGTGGCCCGATGATGGGCGTGCGCTGTGATTTGTTATCGTATTGCATGGTTTGTTCCTTCCTATGGCTGGTATTTACTTTGAGATTGCATTCTGTGTTCTGGTTTTCCCGGATTGGATAGCCCGTCAGCAGCTCAGCATGTCAGCAGGTAATTTACCCGATGCAGAGCTGATAAGCTGACTGGCTGAAAAGCTCCCCGGCTAAATATCGAATTCCATCAGCCATAACCGCACCGGCATACCGCCGCTGGCCGTGCTTGCGATGTACCCGTTGGTGGGGCTGGCTTCAATCTGCCGCCAGACAAGCCGGAATGTGTGTGCGCCTGCTGCAAGGTTCGTCAGCCAGTGCATCCCGCGCACAGGAACCGGGTTATTGAAGCTGTCGGCGTCTGTAACCTGATGGTAGACCAGCCCCCGGTTCGTCGTACCCAGCCGCGTGCCGTCCACAGTGATGTCAAAGCAGATGCCCTGCGTGGTGTTCGTCTGGTAGGCAGCCAGTTCAAACCCGACGAGTGCCAGCTTACCGCGCGTGTTCACCGTCAGCGTGACGTTGCTGCTGTCCACGTCCACAAACGATGTGATTTCCGTGGAGTTGTAGTTGCTATCCACAGAGACAACATCAAACGTAATCGCGTCCTTGAGGTAGCTCAGGTTATCACGCAGGTGGGTGTTCAGGTCGTTGGCGGTCACCAGATCGCCGGTGCCCCATGTTTTCGGGGTTGTCCATGTCATATGAGTTTGTCCTTTCATTTTGTCTGATTGCATATCTGGCATTTGTTACCGGGGCACAGCATCGCCCCTTTCGACCCCACCCCTATATCCCCTCCCCGCCAGCAGGGAGGGGACTTTACCGCGCAATGGCTCCCCTTCCCTGTTTACGGGGAAGGGGACGGGGGATGGGGTTAAGCGCACAACGGAACTGACCAAACGTTCTGGCAGTCCAACATCGGTGTCAATACGCCAGCCGGGTTGATTCACCCAGTGCGCCCAGTGAAATCTGCCAGAACCCTGCCGGGTTCACCGGTTCCAGCGCCCACATGACGGTATGCGAACTGCCGCCGTTAAACACGCGGTGCTGCTCCCCGACGATGAAGTAATCGCCCGTGTGGGCCGTTTGCGCCTCGGTGATGCGGATACGGTCGAACAGTGCCCGCTCCAGAATTTCCGCACGGTGCATCGGACTGCTGAGCGTCATCTGCCGGACGGTGCTGCGGGGCTGTGCCCTGCGGAACAGTTCAAAGCGGGCGATGTCTTCGGCTTCGGTAATGTCCGTGAGTGCCAGCAGGTTCAGTTCCAGTTCGCGCAGGCCGTAAAACGTTTCGCTCTGCGGGTCGCGTTCCTCTACCGTCAGCGGCGGGGATAAATATAGTGCGCGGCCCCGTAACACACTCCCCGGCAGCAGGTAAGCATCTGCCGTACCGGGGTTTGCCAGCCGCACCTGCCCCGCCGCGCCGTTAAAGCCCAGCAAACCGAACTCCACCTGTGCAGTCACATTCTGTCCGCTGCCATCGGCCAATGTGTTCGCGGTGTAGTCCGTAAAGGGGCGCGGCGGCAGCACATTTAATGCGCCCACACGCTCGTCATTTTCCCCACGAAAGCGCACGGTAAACCGCTTTTCCGTCCCGGCGCGGATGAACTGCGCCTGCCCCAGCCGCCACAGTACCTCGTTATCGGTTGCAACGCGGCGTGGGCGCAGCGTCACACGTACCCGGCTCACCGCATCCACACCGTAGATCAGCGCGAGGCCGTCCATGTCGTCGGTGAAGGTGGCACGCGGCGTGAGCCGCAAAAACAGGTTGTGCCGGTTGAGCGAGTTAAACGCGCCTTCCCGGTTGATGTAAAAGCGCCCGCGCTCGGCCTCTGTCACCTCGGTGATTGCCCGCAGCGCCTCTACGCCCTCATCCCAGCGGTCACCCACATAGGCAAACGTAGATTCCCCCGGTTCCACATTACGTTCATACGTCGCGTCGATGGTGGGCAGGCGTGTGGTCTGCCCCAGTTCGGCGCGTCCGGCCAGCCCCACAATGAACGCCCCATCCAGAAACCGCGCCCGCGTGGGCACCCGATCCAGAATGTCGTTGATGACTGTGCCCACATCAACATTAAGCTGTGCATCCACCTGCACACGGGCCTCTGCCAGTGTGCGCATCACATCCTCGGCGGTAATCACTGCCAGCCGTTCGCCATGTTCACCGGGCACCGGCTCCACAGCGGTAATCGCGCCGCTGAAGTGCGTGCGCCCACGGATGCCGTCATTACTGCGAATCCGCAACGCCAGCCCGGTTTGCAGATTGCTTGCGGGTGCGTCCGGTGAGTAGCGGCCATCGGGGTTACGCACAGTGACTTTTGCCACGCCCACGGGCGCGACACTCTCGAATGGGCGGCGCATCCCGCTGCGCCAGGTCACGTCAATGGTGTCTGGCGTGAGGGTGCCACTGTAGTTGCCGTCGTCATCTGCGTCGAACTCGATAGTGTAGGTGATTGGCACGGTTACACCTCCAGTGCCCACACATGCCGGAACGCGCACCCATGGTACGTAATGCCACCATACGGGAACGTCCCGATTTCCAGTGTGACGCGGGCCGGTTCGATCAACGTGTCATTCAGCGTCACATCGTCACGGAGCGCAGCAATATATGCATCCACCGTGTCGATCAACACCGGGAAGTGCGCACGGCGTCCGGTGCGGGTGTTTACCGGAGCCAGCAGTAGCAAATGCGTCACGGCCACAGAAAGCGTCCGCGCCCCGTTACTGAACGCGACCGCCTGGAAGCCGCGCCCGAAGTCCTTGAACAGCCGGTCATCGTCTGCCGTGCCGGGGAGCACCAGCAATGCCGGTAGCTGCCCCCGATCAAGGTTTTCCGGCACGGTGTCCATGCCGTAGTTCGTTACGCCAGTCACGCTCAGCGCGGCCAGCGCCGTCAGTGCATCACGGAAGGGTGTCATGGTGGTTTTCTCCTTTGTGTGGTGGGCGAGGCATGGCCTCGCCCCTACGCACGCACGCCCACACGCCGCAAACCGGCCAGCAAATGTGCCACTTCTGGCGGGATGGTGTTATCGGGCGAGGTATCCGGCGCACGGTAGAGCCACGCCGCCACCCGCAGCACGGTAATCAGTGCATCGAACGCAGGGCGGTACACCTGAATCGGTGTGCCCAGCGAGTGCGCAATGGCCGTGGTACCCTGTGCGCCGCGCTCCACAGAAAGCGTGTTGGCAACCGCATCCACAGAGAGCACGCGCACAAACTCATCTTCGATGTTAAGCAGCGCCCCCACAGCAAAACGCGGGGTCACACCGTCTGCATAGACTGCATCAGCATCGCCCACGGTAATTGTCGTCGCGGCAGAGGACAGCGAGAGGTCGTTTACTGCGTCGCCAGTGTCCTGCCACATATCCAGCGGGGTTTCATTCCAGCCCCACACGCCGGTCACATCGGCGGTGCGCTCCGGGGAATCCCACGCGAACAGGCCGTTGATGCGCAGCAGGCTCGCGGGGCCATCGGCAGGTAGCAGGGTGATGTCGTCGGTGTCAATCGGGCCGTCGGCATCCGTCACACTGATGAGTTGCAGCAGGTCTTCTGTGAGTAGCAGTTCGTTCGGGCACACCGGCAGCAGGTCGTGTGTGATAGTAGCGCGATACGGCAGAAAACGCCGCCCGGTGTAGCGCTCCACATGGCGGGAGGCAGCTTCGAGGGTCGCCAGCAAACGGTCATCCTGAGCGGTGTTGCTCTCCGGGATGCCGAGGTGACGCTTGAACTGAAATAGCGTTGGAATGGTGTACATAACGTGCCTTTCGTCTGTTATGTCACCACCATAGCTCATCTGTTCGCTCTCAGGGTGAGCGTATGCACGTACATCTGCACGAACATAGCGTTGGATTTATGTTTGTCAACATGGGTGGAGATGTCGGGTCACTGCACACCCGCAGATACCACTCTATGCCTGCGCGACGTTGCCGTATTTCTCGTCGAGGGTGATAGCGTACTGGCCCAGCAGATGCCCCTGCACCGGAATGGACATGAACAATTGCAGGATAATAGACGCGATGTTACCAATGCCGGGGATGACCTGCGGAGCACTGAACCCGATATTTGCCAGCAGCCCATACCCGAACCACTGCAACGTCAGGCGCGTGTCCTGGCGGAGCCTGCGCCACACCCACCCCACCCGATAAAAACTGAGGATGTTGCCGCTGTCGCTGTAGGGCAGCACATTAATGCTCGTCAGGAAGATAATCACCAGCCCATAAATCAGCATGAACGGTAGCAACCCACAAAACGCCAGCGTCGTCTGGATGAGTTCCGCATTCAGGCCACGCACCTGCCGGATGAGCACCACAAACACCGCCGCTATTGCAAGGTTAGACGCCAGATAGCCCATATACGCAAATGTCATCATGGCACCGTCATACAGCTTGCGCCCGAACTCATCCCACGCGGGCAGCGGATGCGCTGCCCCGCCGCGTACCTGCCGCACAAACTCAATATAGTAGCCCAGCAGCAGCATCAACCCGAGGAACGCACCCATCACCGGCAAAATCAACAGCCAGTACGTCGAAGTAAACGGGATATTTTCTGCGGGGATAAATGCCAGCAGTTCAGAAAGTTCTGCCAGCAAGTCCGGTGGCGCAATAGCAAGGATCACCAACCACAGCGGCACCAGAAAGAACACACTCGTCACCAGCGTGAGCAGCGCAATGCCCGTCATTTTGATGTACCAGCGCGAGTCTTCTACCATAAACGCAAACGCTCGCCCGAAGTCAATGCCACCGGACGGTTTTTCTGTGCCAGCCACACCAGATTGTTCTGCCGGTGCTGGCTCAAAGTTAAAATCGAGGTCGTCGGTCACGCTGCACCCCCTGTTGGCTACCTGTGCCCATTATGCGCCGGGAGTGCCGCGCCGTCAATTTACCACGTATCAGTGTCGAAGGTATTCGGGTCGTGGGGCTGGCCGGTGTCGATGTCGTAGATGTCGAATTTGCGCTCTGGCAGGGTGAGGATGCCGCATGTGCGCGTGACCGGGTGTGTGCGGTTCTGTGCCGTGGAACCGGGGTTGACGATCAGCGTATCGCGGTGCATCAGGGCCATCGGCATGTGTGTGTGACCCAGCACAACCACGTCAGCGTTCGCATCGGCAACCACTTCATCCAGCCATTCTTCAAATGCATCCGGGAACAGATAGCGTTTGTTGCTGGTGGGCGTGCCATGCGCCACACACACACGCACCCCCTGCACTTCAAAGTCAAGGCGGGTGGGCCGGGAATGTACGAAAGCTACGGTTTCGCTCTTCAGCAGCATCGGGTGATCGGGCGCACCGGTTCGTTTCAGTTCCCGCCGGAGTGCCGCCTGCTCCACGAACATAGCCTCATCGTGGTTGCCACGCACACACGGCACATCAAGCTGCCGCAGCAACCGCACCACATCATCCCCTTCGTAGCCACCGTCCACCAGGTCGCCAGCACACAGCAACTGGTCAACACCAGCACCCTCCAGCAGCGCTAAGGCTCGCTCCATTGGCTCCAGAAAAGCGTGAACATCCGAGATAATACCCACACGGATCATCAGTCTGCTATTGCCTCCAGATAACGTTTTGCGGAATAGGCCACACCCGCCTGTGCGTTTTCGGCCAGCACCTTGCCATACCACGCGCTGTAAATGCGGTCGTAGGCAAAGGGGTTGAGTGCAGCGGTAATTTTATGCACTGCCGCCGCGTTTAACGGGATGTAATTGGGAAAGCTGTACATAAAGCTCACATAGCGGCGGTCTGCCGTCACCATCACAATATCGCCAGCCAGCAGCACGCCGCGCCCCCCGGCACCAGCAGGCCAGTGCAGCACCTGTCCCCCGTCAAAGTGCCCCCCACAGCGGATCAATGTTATATCGTCGTGCAGCGCGTGTGTCTCCCCGTCCCAGTAACGTACAACCGGGTCAGGCCGCATCACCCACTCACAGTCGTCGGCATGGATGTAAATGGGCACGTCAAACGTGTGTGCCCACTCAATCATGGTGCCGTAGTAGTGCGCATGGGAAATCGCAATCGCGTTGATGCCACCCAGCGCATTCACCCGATCAATGATGTCATCGTTCAGCAGCGCGATGCAGTCCCACAGCACATTCCCCCCCGGCGACTGGATAAGCAGTGCCCGCTGGCCGATGGCGAACGTCGGTGTGGTGCCGATGCCGGTCAGGTTCGGTTCTACCTGGCGGATGTCTGCGGTGTGCGTCTGGCGCATGTCTGGCAGCGTCGTCCACTGCTGGCCGCTATGACCAACATACTGCCGCTCGTCCTCGCAGATGAGGCAGGACGCAGGTGGTGCAGGTGATGGCGGGTACTGCGTGCCACAGGTAACACAGATACTGGTGATGCTCACGGTTATGAGTGTCCTCACAGGATTAATATAATCATTGTATAGATGTGGCCCGTTACACACAACATCCACGCGGTATGGAAACGGCACCCTGCGTAAAAACGCCCGTGAATGTTATATATTGTTGAAACAAACTTAACCTGACTGTCAATTGTGTGTTTGCGGTGCATTTGCTATGTTACACACCGTTGAGAAGAAAAGCCTCAACACCCCGAAACAGCCAATTTCACAGGTAGCGTCCAACTTCCCGCTGCCTGTGTTTTTTTTGCCATGCGAAGGTGGGTGGGGTCACTGCGTCGGGGAAATCAAAAACAGGTGCAATCACATGGATTACACCTGCTTTATGCTGCATTATATTGCGACCAATGGCCTACACGTACTCCGCCGGGTTACCACGGGAACCCTTTTTGCCATCCGGCCATGTGGTGCTTTCGTCAAACTTCACGTTATCCACATTCGCCCCGGCAAGGCTGCTATCCAGCAGGTTGGCCCCGTTGAAGATGGCCCCGCTCAGGTTCGCGCCCGTCAGCCGTGCGCCGTTCAGGTTCGCCCCGCTCAGGTTCACGCCGGTCATGTTCGCGCCGTTAAAGTCACAGCCCACGGCCTGCACCACCGTCAGGTTAGAGTACGGCATACTGGCACCGCGCAGCACGGCTTCGCGCACGTTGGCACCCTGCAAATTCGCGCCGCGCATCTGTGCCCCTTCAAGGTTCAGGCGGGTCATATTCAACGCGGAAAGATCCACACCGCTGAGGCGCGGGTTGGGGCCAGCGGAAATGAGCGCGATAATAAGTTGTTGTCGGTTAATCTCTGCCATTGTTCAATTGATCCTCTCGATAGTATGCAATGACCTGGTCAATCGTCTCGTCCAGCGAGGTCTCAGGTTGCCACCCGATTGTAGCGCGAATTTTATCAATCGACGGCACCCGCCGCCGAAAATCTTCAAATCCCGACTCATACGCCTGCTCATACGGCACCAGATTAATCTCCGAGGCACTGTCTGCACGGTCACGGACGCGCTCTGCAAGCTGCATAATCGTGACTTCTTCGCTGCTGCCGATGTTGAACACATCTCCGGCAGCCTCCGGCGCTTCCATCAGGCCCTGCACCGCGCCAATCACGTCATACACATTCGCAAAACACCGTGACTGCTGCCCTTCGCCATAGACCTGAATAGACTGGTGGTTAATGGCCCAGCGCACAAAGCGCGGCAACACCATCCCATATTGTCCACTCTGGCGTGGCCCCACCGTATTAAACAGCCGGAAAATCGTCACGGGCAGGCCAGCTTCCTTGTAATAGGCAAACGCCAGGAACTCATCAATGGCTTTGCTGGCCGCATAGCTCCAGCGGTTGCGGGTAGTGGCCCCCAGCAGGCGGTCATCGTCTTCACGGAAGGGGATGCTAACCCCCTTGCCGTACACCTCCGACGTGGACGCAATCAGCACACGCTTGCGATAGCGCCGCGCACTCTTGAGAATCATCTCCGTGCCACCGATGTTCACTTCTATCGTGTCAATCGGAGATTCGATGATGCGCTGTACACCCACCATCGCCGCCAGATGCACAATCACGTCACACTCACTCACCATGCGGTCGGTCACGTGAATGTTACGGATGTCCTCAATCGCATAGCGAAAGCCCTTGCGCCCTTCCAGGTGCGCGATATTGTTAAAGTTGCCGGTCGTCAGGTTGTCGATGATAGTCACATCGTAGCCTGCATTCAGCAGGCGCTCGGTCAGGTGGCTACCGATGAAGCCAGCGCCGCCAGTAATCAGTGCATGGGTCATGCAATTGTCTCCCGAACTGTCTGTTTATGGGCAATGCAAGCCGGTCTATCCCTGTGTTTGATGAATCATGGTAGGGGGGCAGCGTGCTGCGCCCCTGCAGGTATCCGCATCAATTGCCCGGACAGTTTATGTGTCGTCATTCGTAGCAAAATCGTGCCAGACTATATCACAGAAGCGTGTGTCGGGGCAGGTAACGTCCCGCTGCACCATTGACGTAATACATGCATGGATTTAGCATTGCTTAACGAAGCGTTCAGCATTAGACTGCTGCCCCGTTTTGTATAGCCGTAAGCCAGACCAGCGAGGAACCACATCATGATTGATAACCAGAACACTTCCCCCCGTATTGATGACCGCGTGGCCCGCTATCACGTGCCCTGCAACCTGTGTGGCAGCAGCGACCGTCTGCCCTTCAAGCCGGAGAACGGCAAGGGTCTGGTACAGTGCCAGAACTGCGGCCTCGTTTACGTCAGCCCGCGCCCGGACGCCGAAGAACTGTACGCGCTGTATGGCGAAACATACTTCCGCAACGACGACAGCGGCACCGTCGGCTATCATGACTACCTTGCCGATGAAGCCAACATCCGCCGCACGTTCAACCGCCGCCTAGATATGATCCAGGAACACATTCAGCCGGGTTCCGGGCGCAAACTGCTGGATATTGGCTGTGCCACCGGCTTCTACATTGATGAAGCGGCGCGGCGCGGCTGGGAAGTTGAAGGGCTGGACGTGAGTGGCTTTGCAGTAGATTACGTGAAAGAAACCTACGGTTACGATGCCTACAACACCAGCGTGCTGGATGCCGATTTCCTCGAAGACGATACCTACAGCATGATTTCCATGTGGGATGTGATCGAGCATGTGCCGGATCCCAAAGCGCATATTGAGCGCATCAGCGACCTGTTGCACAGTGGTGGCTATGCAGCCTTTATCACACCGGATGTCGCCAGCCTGCCTGCCAGCCTGACGGGTAAGCGGTGGATCGGCTACAAGCTGAGTGAAGAACACGTTTACTACTTCAGCAAGCAAACGCTCACCCGGATGCTGAACGACGCCGGGTTTGACGTGGTAGACGCGCACCACGAGGGCAAGTACGTGACGCTGCGCCTGTTCCTGGATCGGCTCGGCTTTTACCTGCCGGTGCTGTCGAAGCCGTTGCAGGTGCTGGAGCGTGTATTCAACATCAGCGAACTGAGCGCCTATGTGAATCCGCTGGACATGGTGTGGGTGATTGCCCGCAAGCGTTAAGGGGACTGTGAGTTGACCAATGTAACACGGCATGGGTGGTGGCTGGTTATTGGCTTGCTGGTGATTGCCGGGGCAGCCCATGCACAGGATACCCCGCCCACGATTACCACGGACAACACCGACGCGCTGGAACTGATCTACACACTGGAAGGCCATACCCTGCGCGTAAATGATCTCGTGTTCGCACCGGATGGCAGCACACTGGTCAGTGGCAGTGACGACATTACCGCCCGAACATGGGATATGACCACGGGCGAAGAAGTGTGGGAACTGAACGGCCAGCTTAACCCCGTCCGCAGCGTGGATATTTCCCCGGATGGCCGCGCTATCCTGACCACGGGCTTCAACAGCTATGCCTTCCGCTGGGATGTGCGCAGCCGCACCCGCGCCGATGAGGTGCAGGAACTTGCGGCGTTCAACGACGGCGAATATGCACCGGACGGCATGACGTTTGCGCTTTCTGTGGGCGATGGCACAGTGCGCATCTACGACAGTGCGACCAACGAGGCGCTACAGGTTATTCAGGCTCCGGCACTGCGCGTGCCACGCCTCAGTTACCACCCGGACGGCACACAGATTGCCGGGGGCACCGGCTTCCCGGATAACCGCGTGCTGGTGTGGGATGTAGCGACCGGCGAGATTGCCCACGAGTACGACTTTTTCGATGACACGATATTGAGCGTGGATTACCGCGCCGATGGCGAACAGCTTGCTACTGCAACCGCCAGCGGCGAAGTTATCGTGATTGATGTAGCTGCCGGGGAGCCGCTGCACACCATCGAACTGGACACAGGCGGCGTATTCGATGTGGCGTACAACCCGGCGAATAACCTGCTGGTTGCCGTGGATTTTGCGGGTGGCGTACATCTCTACGAGAGTGATAGCGGGGAGGAACTGGCGCATCTGCTGCCAGACATGCCCATGACCGCCGTTGCGTTCAGTCCCGGCGGTGGGGCGCTGGCTACCGGTGGCGACGATGGGCGGGTATACATCTGGCGTATCCAACTGTAGGGGCGGCGAATCTGCCGCCCGTTGCGCAGAAAATATACTATTCCGTGTACGTCGGAACCGGCTGCCACTTGCGGTGATCGTCAATCTGGTCGTAGGTGTGCCCGTAAATGAACGGATTCCCCGCGATAAAGCCCTGCGGGAACCCGATTTCGAAGTCGCTCACCTTATCCAGCCGCTTGAGGTGTGCGTCTTCCAGTTGCCATTCTAAAACGTCCAGGTTCGCCTGCAACTGCGGCGCCGTACGTGCCCCCAGAATCGGAATGACCTGTGCGCGGTGCTGCTGCTGGCGCACCCAGTTGATCGCCACCGATGCCGGGGTTTTACCGAGTTCCTCGGCAATGGCGACGACCTCTTTCACGATGGCAATTTTCTGCTCGGAGAGGTTCAACGTCTCCGGGTTGATACGTGTGGCCTCTTTAACCTCAGTCAGGAACTTGCCCGTGAGCACACCGCCGCTCAGGATGCCCCACGGCAGCACAGCCATATCATGATGGCGAGCCATCGGCATAATCGCCCGTTCAAGGTCACGTTGCAACAGATTATACGGTGCCTGGATCCCCAGAAAGCGCGACCAGCCCATTAAATCGGCGCGGGTGTTGGCCTCAGCAATGATCCACGCAGGCGTATCCGATGCAGCCACGTACATTACCTTACCGGCACGCACCAGGTCATCCATGCCACGCATCACTTCTTCCACCGGCGTCATAAAGTCCCATGCGTGAACATACAGAATATCAATCACATCCACGTCAAGGCGCTTCAGGCTATGTTCTACCGCCTGCACCATGTTCTTGCGACTGTTGCCCGTGTAGTTGGGGCGCTTTTCCTCGCGGCCCTGGTTCTGCGCTGGCGTGAGCGTGTACTTGGTCGCCACAACAAAGTGGTCACGGTCGGCCTTGATGAACTCGCCGACATATTCTTCGCTGGTTCCGTTGGTGTAGAGGTTGGCCGTATCAATAAAGTTGCCGCCCGCCTCCGCGAACATATCGAACATGGTCTGACTGGTGGCTTTATCCGCGCCCCAGCCCCAGTCCGTGCCGAACGTCATCGTGCCAAAACACAGTTCGCTCACGCGCAGGCCGCTGCGTCCGAGTAGTTTGTATCGCATGTGAATGTCTCCCTGTGGGTGTGTTGTGTCTATCTGCGAGTATAACAACCGGCCAGCGGCGGCGCACCGTCCATTGGTACAGGGCTAGCTCTCAGTGTATATTCGTGTTGACAATCATAACTCGTGGGAGATGATATAATCTGACATGAAGGGTCGAATTAAAGTGAGTACACAAATACGA
>JBCCQC010000037.1:0-13724 GCA_039024535.1 Chloroflexota bacterium | reverse complement strand
GCGCCCGCGTGGAACGTGAACCAAAAAAATCACGACAGAGCACATAACCGCCTGTATTCGCAGTTCGCAGCAGGGGCGTGCCATGCCCCTGCGCCCCATTATTCGTAACTCACCACCAAAGACACCAAGATGCCCTACTGGATTGACTCAACGTTACTGACCACGCCCGCGTTCCTGTGGGTGTATATTGTGCTCGGTGTGCCACTGGCACTGGCGGCGCTCCCCCGCGCAGACTTGCGCGATGTGCCGCTGGTGTTGATGACGGGATTTGCGCTGGGTTCCGGGGCACTGACCGTGTTGATGTTTATACTCGGCAGCTTCGGGGCGCCGCTGCTCACACGCGGTAATGTGCTGGCTGGCCTCATTGCAATAAATATTCTGACACTTATTTTTCTCTTCTTTCTTTCCAGAAAGAAAGAAGCAAAGAAAGCGATCTTTTCTCAATCCGAAATCGCCGATAGCAATAAAAGGGCCGCTTTTTGGTCCCTTTTTCTGGAAAAAGGGGTGGGGTACGGGGCAGCGCCCCGTGAAAAGAATCCGCTGACGGTAGGTGAAGGCCTACTGCTGGCAATGATTGTGGTGGCCGTGGCAATCCGGTGGGTGGTAGTGGCATACTGGCCGTTCACCGCCTATGATGCGCTGTGGGTCTACGGCTACGAAGGGCGGCTGTACTTCCTCGAAGGCTTCATCCCGGACTACATCGGCTACTACCCGCAGTATCTCCCGCTGCAATTCACATTCGGGCAGCTCATCGCCGGGGAAATCAACGACAGTGCCGCCCGTGCTGTGATCCCACTGCTGCATATCGGCAGTATACTGGCCGCATATACGCTCGGCGCACGCAATTTTAACCGGCGCACAGGCATTTTTCTGGCGGGCCTGTGGGCACTGTACCCGGCAGTCGGAGAATGGTCACGCATGGGGGATCTGGAAATTCCGCTGACGTTCCTCATCACTGGAACGGCGACGTTTTTCTTCATGGCATGGCACGGCGAACGTCCGCGCCATTATGCGGCGCTGGCTGGCGTGCTGTATGGGCTGGCCCTGTGGACGAAACCCACTGCCGGAGCGTTCGCCCTCGGTGTGATTCTGCTGAACGCCATCGAACTGGTGCGGGTGCGCTTTAGCTGGTCGGATTATCGTCTGCGCTTTGTAGTCTCGCTGGTTACTGCACTGGCCTGTGCCCCCCTCGGAGGTGCATGGTACCTGCGCAACATCGCGGTGGGCCATAGCCCGGTAGACTTCCCCCCGGTTTACTGGCACAGCCTCGCAGAGCGTGGCGGCGGCCAGATGTTGTGGTATGTGCTGGCAGTGACGGTGCTGCTGGCGTTTATTTACCTCGCGCAGCAGGAAAAACCGCAAACTGCGCTTACTGTGGGCGGATATGCTCTGCTGCTCGTGGGCATTTTGCCCTCGGCTACGGCCCGCTTCTGGAGCGTGCCGCTGGAAAGTCCGCTGCTGTTTCTGTTCCCCTCACTGGATGGCCTACCGCGTCTGGGATGGTTCGAAGGCGTGTGTATTCTGGTGGGTGGGGGTATGCTGGGGTGGGCGTTGTGGCGTTACTGGCGGGCGAGGCATGGCCTCGCCCCTACGGACGGTGTGGTGACGAAAACCGCATGGATGGTCGCCGCCACGATTCCGTATTTCATCGTGTTCTGGTGGCTGTACAGCTATCACTACCGGCTGGCGTTTGCCATCGTCCCGCTGATGGCCCTACCCACCGCCGTAATTCTGGCGCACTGGTTCCCCGGCGCTGCCGTGCGTGGATGGCGCGTGCCACAGCGTGCTGCATTCACCACTGTGATATTTTTACTCGCGCTGCCGGGGATGCTGCTGCCGCTGCGCGATAAATTCCTGGGGTGGGACTACCTGTGGAGCGGCGAACTGGATTCTGATGTAGCGAAACGCACTTCCGGCAACGATGCGCTGATGTGGATGGTAGACGGCTTCCAGATCTACGAGCGCGAGAACGGCGAAACCCCCGTGGTGAGCGCCCCCGGCGTGCAGCGGCTCCCGTTCTTCTTCCCGACTGCGGATATAGACATCGACACGGCCCCCACGCGCTTAAATCAACTGGACGGCGTAACGTATTTTGTGGATAGCCACCCGGATGGCACCGGAGCCTATGAGCAGACGGGCGTCCCGCTGCAAAACAATCAGGTACTCTCCGCGCTGGGACGTAACGATATTCTGCGGCGGGCTTGGTGGCGCGATGATGGCATCTTCCGCTACGAAATCTACGAACTGAACCCTGCCGAGCGTTTCGTACCGAAGGCTCCGCTGGCGGCACTGGACGACGAAGTGATTTTCGGTGATTTTGCGCGGTTTATCGGCCATGAGGTGAGCAGCAGCACGTTCCAGATCGGGCAGCGGCGCACGGTAAAACTCTACTGGCAAGTGCTGGACGAAGCCGACCGCGACTATATCACGTATATCCACCTGCGCGACCGTGACGACAATCTGCAACAGGCATGGGATGGCCCGGTAGCGCGAACCGAGGACGGGCGCTACTACACCACGCTCGTGTGGGAACCCGGCGAGTACATCGTGGATGAGCGTTTGCTGCAACTGACGAACTTTGATGCGCCCGTGGACGATGGCTATTCCATTGTAATCGGGCTGTATGATCTGGTGAGCGGGGAACGCGTGCGCGTCACACGCAACGACGAAGACATTGGCGACGGCTTCCGTCTGCCAGAGGAAATCACGGTGATTGAACCGGCTCCCGATGGTGACGGCAGCGACGGATAAAGTGAGGAGTATGTAACTTGAGTGAGCAAGAGGAATTAGAAAAACGCATCATCGCACACTGCGAAGGGCTACGCAGCATTCTGGACGAACTCCGCAACAACACGTTCGACCGCGAAAAATTCGATGAATTAATTGATCTGCTGAAACAATATCACCAGACACTCAAAGGTCAAAATGTAATGAGTCGCACGATGGCGGGTTATGTAGATACATTGCACATCATGGTTCAGAGTACGTTGTTGTATCACTTATGGAAAACAGGTGATAAGGAAATGGAGAAACAGCTTACTGCGGCTTACGATGAAACGCTGCAAATCATCAGCGAGATATACTTCGTGGATTGAACCGCTTCACGGCCCCGGACACCGATTCACAGGGGTACCCGGACATATTGCAGCATCAGGTGGCACAATTTCTCTGTCAACATGCGTTGACATCAAGTGTTGACAGATTGCGTATAACATGACAGGATTGGTCGAGTATGCAGGCATAGCAGAGAAGGCCTTGCCGTGTAATGTTACGCTAGCATTGTCAATGGCATGTCTGTGCTGCTGACACATGTATCAAAACATTGCTGTTTTGATCTGTAATCTTACCCCTTGAAATCTTCTGGAGCCATTGCAATCACATGAAGGAGACAAGCATGAAAGCCTATGACACGATCGTCATCGGTGCAGGTATGTCCGGGCTGGCAGCAGCATCAGAAATCTACAAATCCAACAAAAACATCATCGTGTTGGAAGCAAGAGATCGGATTGGTGGTCGCCTATCATCTGAGAGGCTACCAGATGGGGTGTTGTACGAACGTGGCGGTGAGCTGATTCATGGCACTAAAAATCAAATGTATGCGCTCGTTAATGAGCTTGGCATTGAGATCCGAGAACTGAAAAAAGCAAAAACTGACCTCGGCGCTATTGAAAGTATTCAATTGTTCTTTGTTGCGCTTTTGCTCCGCTTCGGTTGGTATCCACAGCCACACATCAATGAGAGCGTTACCGACTATGTGAACCGACTACGGTTCCTCCCGAATTCGTTGAAGGCGTCTATTGACCACGCTTCGAAGGACTTTGAAAACCTGGATCGAATATCGGCACTGCTGACGGTAGACAGAATACGCCGACAGATCATGGAAGGGGAAATGTATGGCGAACATGATTTCATAATAGAAGCAGGCTATGGCACCTTGCTGACTCACCTCGCAAAAGAACTGCCCATATCGTTTAATCATGTCGTGACAAAGGTCAACTGGCAGGGAGAGCAAGTTGTTGTGGAGACAACACAGGGGTCTTTTAGCGCACAGAAGGTGGTGTTAACGCTGCCCGTCCCTATCCTGAAAAAGATGCATTTTGAGCCGCAACTCCCACAGGAAAAGCAGGCTGCGCTGTCTGCACACGTTACAGGCGACATCATCAAGCTGCTGGTACCTGTACCGAAGAAAGCCTTCAAAACTGAACTCGAGGAGGGCGAAATCGCAGATGCGAAACTGGTATTGATGTGGTGGCGGCGCAATTTACCGGGTGGCGGCCCCGATGACAGGCAAATGCTGGTGGGTTGGATAACCGGGCCGCGTGCACGCGACTACGTGAACCAATTGCCTGATGATGCACTGAACACCGCATTGAGCGAACTCTCTGCAATTGTTGACATCGATCTGGTCAACCGGGATGACATCATTGTTCAGAACTGGACGGAAGATGAATTCAGCGCAGGAACGTACTGTTATATTAAACCCGGTTATGGGCTACACACTGTTGATGATCTGGCGAAACCGCTGGGCAGCAAATTGTACTTCGCCGGAACCGCGACATCCTCTCCGACATCGACGGGTTCCGCACATGGTGCCTATGAGAGTGGATTGCGCGTTGCAAAGGAAGTGGCATATGGATAACCAGCACACTGCCGAACCCTGCGTTGATGTTGCCTGTGACGGCAGTCCTCAACTATAGCCACGGTAATCGCAAGAGTGACGGCATTGTTCGGCCCCGGACAGCGATGCCACGGGTGAACGCGCAGCGTTGACCCCGGCATTGTACCGGGGCCAGTGTGCGCAGAGGCTTGCTAGATCAGCATACGCGGGGATTCCAGCAGCGTCTTGAGTTCGCGCATGAACTCGCCACCCTCAGCACCGTTCAGGGTGCGGTGGTCGGCGCTCAGCGTGAGCTTCATCAGCGTTGCCACACCAATCGTGCCGTCATCCTTCACAACCGGTGTCGGCTTCGACGTACCCACCGCCACAATCGCGGCCCCCGGCGGGTTCACAATCGCCAGGAAGTTATCCACGCCGTACATGCCCAGGTTACTGACGGTAATCGTCTCGCCCTTCACATCAGCCGGGGATACCTTACCCTCACGGGCACGCATGATCTTCTCGCGGTTTTCACGGGCCATCGTGCGCAGGCTGATACGGTCGGCTTCGTGGGAAACCACGTTCATCAGGCCGCCGTTATCCAGCGCCACAGCAATGCCCACGTTCACCTTTTTGTTGTCCACGTACTGGTCGCCGTAGTAATGGCGGTTCGCGTTCGGGACGCGCCGCGCAGCCAGAGCCACCGCCTTCACGATCATGTCGTTCACGCTGATTTTATCGGCTTTGTCCTGTACATCCGCGTTCAAGTCCTTACGCAGCGATAGCAGTTCGTCCACGTTCACTTCCATCGTCACGTAGAAGTGCGGCACCTGCTGCTGCGACGTTACCATGCGCTCTGCAATGCGGTTACGCAGGCGGCTCACGTCCTCATAGTCATAGTCCTCGCCCTCTGGCAGCTTGCCGAACGTCGGCGGGGCCAGAAAACCGACGTTATCCGGCAGTTTTGCCGGGGCAGCAGGTGCGGCGGCTGGCTGTGGAGCCGGGGCCGGTGCTGCCGGTGCGGGTGCTGGGGCCGACGGCGTGAAGGTTTCCACGTCCACTTTCACAATGCGCCCACCGGGGCCGGTTCCAGCAATCTGTGCCAGGTTGATGCCGCGCTCATCTGCGATGCGCTTTGCAATCGGCGACGCCTTGATGCGCCCGTCCGGGGTGCGTGCGGCTACATCCACGCCAGCCGCACTGGAGCCGTTGGTGTGCGCGGCGGCAGGTTGTGCTGCCGGTGCCTGCTGCTGGACGGGTTCTGGTGCTGGCGGGGCTTCTTCTTTTGCCGGGGCAGCACTGCCGTTGCCGCCTGGCGGGGCCTCACCCGCCTCCCCGACGAACCCGATCACCGAACCAATCTTCAGTTCGTCGCCAGCAGCATACTTCCATTCCAGGATAGTGCCACTGACCGGCGATTCGACCTCAACGGTGGTTTTGTCCGTTTCGACCTCGGCAATCACATCACCTTCTTTGATGCTGTCGCCGGGTTGTTTCATCCAATCGATGAGCAGGGCCTCATCGGTATCCATGCCCAGATCGGGCAGAATGATTTCCTGTGACATAACGTTTACAGTACCTCTTTGACGGCTTTGACGACCTTGTTTTTGTCTGGCAACGCGGAAAGTTCCAGCGTGGCATTATAGGGTAGCGGAACATCTTCCGCCGCAACGCGCTTGATGGGCGCGTCCATGTAATCAAACAGTTCTTCCTGCAATTTTGCAGCGATCTCTGCACCCACGTTAAACATCGGCAGGGCTTCTTCTACGATAACGCAGCGGTTTGTCTTTTTGAAGCTGTTGTAAACTGGCTCCAGGTCCAGCGGGCGCAGCCAGCGCAGGTCAATAACCTCAGCCTGAACACCATCTTTTGCCAGTTCCTTTGCCGCATCCAGCGCCCAGTTTACGCCACGCGCATAACCCACGATGGTAACGTCGCTGCCTTCGCGTTTCACATCGCTCTTGCCAATCGGCACCAGGTAATCCGGGTCGTCCGCCGGGATTTCGCCAATCGCGCTGTACATCGCAATACTTTCAGAGAACAGCACCGGGTTATCGTCCCGAATCGACGCTTTTAACATCCCGTAAGCATCCAGCGGGTTAGACGGCATCGCCACATACAGGCCGGGGAAGTGTGCAAAAATCACTTCCGGCGTGTGCGAATGCGTCGCCGTCGCCTGGTTGCCCCAGCCAGAGGCCACGCGCAGCACCATCGGCACAGTGAACTGCCCGTTAAACATGTAATGCACCTTCGCCGCATGGTTGATGATGGCGTCCAGTGCCAGGAACGCAAAGTTAATCGTCATGATCTCCGCTACAGGGCGCAGGCCATTCATCGCCGCACCCACAGCAGACCCTGCAATCGCCATTTCACTGATAGGAGTATCGCGCACGCGCTTCGGGCCGAACTCCTCGTAAAAACCACGGGTCACACGGTGCGTGCCCTGCCACTTGCCCACTTCCTGGCCCATCACAAACACGCGCTCATCACGGCGCATTTCTTCCATCAGGGCGCTGCGCAGCGCCTCGCGCATCTGGGTACGTTTCATTTCCATTGTTGCAGTTGCCATTGTCGTTTGCTCCAGTTCTCGTTACACGTACACGTGCGTATACAGTTCGTCGGGGTATGGCTCTGCGCTTTCGCGGGCAAACTTGATGGCCGCTTCCACTTCTTCTTCCACTCGCTCGTGGATGCGCTTGAGTTCTGCTTCAGTGTCTACATAGTCCCGCTTGCGGATGTGCTCTGCCATAACGGTAATCGGGTCGCGCTCTTTAAACTGCGTCATCTCATCGGCACGGGCATCACTCTCGAACAGACGATCCGATACACCGTGGCCCCGGTAACGATACGTCATCGCTTCAATAAGTACCGGCCCGTTTTCACGCGCATACTCGGCGGCTTCTTGCACAACTTCATATACTTCCAGCGTATCCTGGCCGTCAATGCGCCCCATATCCTTGATGCCGTAGCCCTGCGCACGCTCATGCAGGATGGGATTACCGGCGGCTTCTTCTACAGCGGTGCCCATGCCATAGAAGTTATTCTCAATAAACCAGATCACCGGCAGATCCCACACACCGCTCAGGTTCAGCGATTCGTGAAAGTAGCCGTTGTTGCTGGCCCCGTCGCCGATGTAGCTGAGGGTCACTTCATCGTCACCACGATAGTGTGAGGCCATCGCAATGCCCGTTGCCAGCGGCAAATGCCCGCCCACAATAGCATAACCACCCCAGAAGCGGTGCTCTTTGCTGGCAATATGCATGGAGCCACCCTTGCCGCCGCTGGTGCCAGTGCGTTTACCGAACATCTCTGCCATCACGTATTTCGGGTCTACACCACGAGAAATCGCGTGGCCGTGGTCACGGTAGGCCGTAATCACGTGGTCGGTTTCTCGCAGAGCGTGAATAGCGCCGGTAATCACAGCTTCCTGTCCGTTTGCCAGGTGGAGGTACACGCCGCCAATCTCTTTCGAAGCGTACAACTCCCCGGCGCGTTCTTCAAAGCGTCGGATCAGTACCAGTTCATGGTACATCGACAGCAGTTCGTCCTTTTTAAGTGCCATGTGTTCTCCTGAGTCAGGGTTAAATCTACTATTAGAAATTTTTGCAATGTCCCCTCAGTTTACCTTATAGCCCTCACTCCCTTCAAGCGCACCTCACACCCGTCTTATACCGTTCTATCGCCCGCGTGCTATGCTGATTGCCATCTTACCTGTTAAACCGTACCAGAAAGGCCGACCCTTTGATTACAACGCAGCACATTAAAGAGACATTGGCACAGCTTAACAAGCGTGTGTTTTCGCTTTACCTCTATGTGGACAACGCCCGACAGGAAAATCAGGCCGACACCCCCGCATGGAAGATCGAACTGAAAAATGCGTTCCAGCAGGCATCAGAATCTATCATCGAAGTCGCCGTAAAGCAGGAATGGCAGCAGGTGCGCAAAAACGTAGAAGCCTACTTCGAGCACTACCAGCCCACCGGCAAATCGCTGGTCATGTTCGCAGACACCGAACAGGTTCACACCCACGAACTACCCATCCCACTGGCAAGTACATCCCGCTTCGGCCAGCCGTTGCTCATGCCGCTGCTGTGGGCCATCGATGAGTTTGAGCGCTACCTGATTGTACAGGTAGACACCGAAAAAGCGCGGTTCATCAGCGCGTACCTGGGCAGCGCCAACATGGAAGGCGACATGCAGATGGAAATCGAAGACTACGACTTCCGCCAGCGCACACTGATGCCCGTCAACATCAACCAGAGCGACGGCGGTGCCCCGGCCAGTGGCGGCAGCAACCGGGATGCTTACGACAGCCTGATTGACGCCCACCGCCAGCGCTTTTACCGCGACGTGGCAGAGCATATGCGCGGCCTGCTGGCAGACATGGGTAACCCCCGTGTCATCCTCAGCGGCGACGAAAAAGCCGCCCACGAACTGCACGATGAACTGCCAGAGACATTCGAAATTGCAGGGATTGCCCCGGCATCTATGCGGCTGGGTGATGGCGCGGTGCTGGACGCCGTGATTGACGAAGTCATTGATTACGAACGCGACCAGGAAATGGATCTCGTCAATGAGGTGATTGATCTGGCGAAATCCGGTGGGCGCGGTGCGCTGGGCCATGCGGCTGTGGTACAGGCGCTCATTGAACAGCGTGTAGATACCCTGCTGCTCCCATACCCGCCACAGGACGACGACTTCGCCAACGACCTCAAGCTGAAGGCGTTTGAGCACGGCGCGACAATTGAACTGGTTCACGGCGACCCGGCAAACAGGCTCCATGCAGAAGGCGGTGTGGCAGCAAAACTCTACTACGCCTACCAGACCAGCTAAAACATCTTTGCACATTCGCGGGGGCATGGCAGTCATGCTCCTGCGTTGTCATCGCGCCTCGCACCAGAACGCGCTAGAATCTCTCTGTGAGATAACCACAGGGAACAGATTCACATGCAAACCGTAAACGACCTCGAAACGCCCACCGTCCTGATTGACATGGACATTGTAGAGCGCAACATCGCCGAAATGCAAAAACGCTGCGACGACCTCGGTATTCACTTCCGCCCACACATCAAAACGCACAAAATTCCGGCGTTTGCACATATGCAGCTTGCTGCCGGGGCCAGCGGCATCGCCTGCCAGAAGGTGAGCGAGGCCGAGGTGTTCGCCGATGCGGGTATTACCGATATTCAAATTCCGTACAACATCGTGGGGGAGCGCAAAACCGCACGGCTCGCACAACTGGCAAAACGTGTCACGCTCACCGTCACGGCAGACAGCGCCCCCGTGATAGACGGCATTGCCGCCGCTGCCCATGCCCACGACGCCCGCATTCACATGATGGTCGAACTCGTCGCACTCAATCGGCGCACCGGCACCACCCCACAAACCGCGCTGGAACTGGCAAAACGCATCGTAGGCCACAAAAATCTGGACTTCGCCGGCATCATGATTTACCCCAGCAATGTAGGCGTGCGCCCACGCCTGCAGGAAACACTGCAACTGCTGGCCGATGCCGACATTGCGGTGAAAACAGTCAGTGGCGGCGGCAGCGGGGCCGCGCTGGAAGTTGCGCAAATGCCGGAACTGACCGAACTGCGCGTGGGCACCTACATTTTCTACGACTTCCGCAGTGTAATGATGGGCTGGGCTAAGCTGGAAAACTGCGCTATGACCGTAAAAGCGACGGTCGTCAGTGCGAACGAACCCGACCGGGTGATTCTGGACAGTGGCAGCAAAACCCTCACGTCAGAGCTGGTCAACAGCACGCACGGCTACATCGTGGAATACCCGGAGGCGACCCTCTACCGACTCAACGAGGAACACGGCTTTGTAGATATGTCCGCCTATGAAACACTGCCCACCGTCGGGGAGGCGGTACACATCATCCCGGTACATACGTGCGTGGTGACGAACATGCACAACCAGGTGTACGCCGTGCGCGGCGAAGCAGTTGAACAGCCGTATCCGGTGGCGGCACGCGGGCTGGTATGGTAGCCGGGGCGCCTGCTGCACCCGAACTTCTCTCTCGAACCCATCAGCAGCACGCCACGCACAACCGGGTTGTTAGACGGCCCGGTTTTTGCCGCCCACAACGCAACCGCCCATCTCCCCCCTTGTCACACCCGGCACATCCGCTATGCTCATGCAGAATTTTTGCACAGCAGGAGGAGACATCTCTTGAAACGAGTATTCATGCCCATTGCCATGCTGCTGATTGCAGGCGTGGTAGCCGGGTGCGCCGTCGACCGCAGCAGCCTTGCAACCCCGGAAGCCCTGCGCGACCTGCCGCCGCCGCCGGAAGTGGTACAGACGGATTTCTGCGCAGACGTAGCCGAAGATGCCGGTGCCGATGGCCCCGCAACCGAAACCCTGACATTTGACGAAGCCGAGTTCATCATCACCCCCGACGAAAGCAACTACTACGCCTGCGTCGTCACCAGCAAGGGCGTGATTGAACTGACCCTGTTCGATGACAACGCGCCGCAGTCCGTGAACAATTTCGTATTCCTGTCACGGCAGGGTTTCTATAACGGCGTGGTCTTCCATCGCGTGGTACCCGCGTTCGTTATCCAGGCTGGCGACCGCAACTCGCCCATCACCGGCAACCCGGTAGGTACCGGTGGCGCTGGCTATAACTGGAGCCTTGAAGCGGGTGCAACGACCATCCCGCACGAACTCGGCACACTGGCGCAGGCCCGTGCCCAGTCGCCAGATAGCAACGGCAGCCAGTTCTACATCACCCTGAGCGAAACGCCCAACCTCAACGGCCAGTACAACGCCTATGGCCGCATCAGCGGCGAAAACGCCGAGGAAATCATCCAGTCCATCGAAGAGGGCGACCTCATTCGTACGGTTGAAATTATCGAAATCGAAGCGGAAGAATCTTAACCCTATGACTTTTACCCGACTGTTCCTGATTGTTGCGGCCATTGCCGTGTTACCTGCTGCTATTGCAGGTGCCCAGGCAGAACCTACCAACTTCTGCGCCGATGTTGACCCCGAAGCAGGTGTGGGCGAACCGGCCACCGAAATCCTGAGTTTTCCGTTTGCCCGGCAGACGATTGACGCCGAAGCCAACGACTACTTCGCCTGCATGGTCACCAGCGAGGGCGTGATTGAACTGACCCTGTTTGACGACGCCGCGCCGACCAGCGTGAACAACTTCGTCTTCCTTGCCAGCCAGGGCTTTTACGACGGCGTGATCTTTCACCGTGTCGTTGATGAGTTCGTAGTACAGGCTGGCGACCGCAACTCGCCCATCGTCGGCAACCCGGCAGGCACCGGCAGCGCCGGGTATAGCTGGAGCCTTGAACCGGGCGCACTGGAAGTCCCGCACCTGACCGGCACGCTGGCGCAGGCTCGCGCCCAGTCGCCAGATAGCAACGGCAGCCAGTTCTACATCACCCTGAGCGAAACGCCCAACCTCAACGGCCAGTACAACGCCTACGGCGAAGTAACCGGCGAAGGCGACATGGAAATCGTCCAGTCCATTGAGCAGGGCGACCTCATCCGCACAGTACAGGTACTGGAAGTTAATCTGGAAACGGGCGACATCAGCGAGGTAGCACCAGTAGACCCGCCAGAGCAGCCCGTAGTAGAAGTGACGGACTTCTGCGCGGATGTGGCCGAGGACGCCGGTACCGATGAAGCCCCCACCGAGGAACTGACCTTTGACGAGGCCGAGTTCGTGATTGAGCCAGAAACAAAAGACTACTATGCATGTGTTGTTACCAGCGCGGGCGTAATTGAACTGACGCTGTTCGATGACTTTGCGCCGGAGAGCGTGAACAACTTTGTCTTCCTGGCACAGCAGGGCTTCTACGATGGCATCCAGTTCCACCGCGTGGTAGACGAGTTCGTTATCCAGGGTGGCGACCGCAACAGTCTTGTCACGGGCAACCCGCTGGGCACTGGCGGCGCTGGCTACACATGGAGCCTCGAACCCGGCGCACAGGCCATCCAGCACGAGGTGGGCACACTGGCGCAGGCCCGTGCCCAGTCGCCAGATAGCAACGGCAGCCAGTTCTACATCACCCTGAGCGAAACGCCCAACCTCAACGGCCAGTACAATGCCTATGGCCGCGTGAGCGGTGAAGAGGATATGGTAATTGTCGAAGCTGTACAGCAGGGCGATATTTTGCGCACGGTTGTGATTGTTGAAGTAGACGTAGAATAGCCAGCACAACCCCAACCCATCGCACATCCACAAAGGCACCCCACCCGGTGCCTTTTCGCGTTGTTGCGGTAAACAGATCGTTTGTAAATTGTTAGAAATGCGCCCATCTGATAAAATTAAGAATATAGTACCGTAGTACCATGATTTACTGGAGCCGGATCAATGAGCGCGAATAAGCTGGAAACCTTCACACTCAATCGTATTCTGGGCCTGGACTGGCAGGGGGGCGACCCATCCCGTCAGCGGTCACAGCTCGCGCTGTTCAATGAGTACCTGCGGCGGTGTGCCCTGTGGAGCCACGCGCTAAACTGGAACACCGCACACCCCGTCGCCTCCGATTTTCCCGGCCACATCCTGCCAGATGTACGTGCCACGCCAGTCAACGCTACCCTGATGCAGCAAACCCTGCGTACCCTCGGCAAAACCAGTGTTTACGAGCGTATGCTGCTCACGCACATCCTCAACTGGTCTGCCATTGCAGATTCTGCCACAGTTCGGGCATTCGGCCTGCCAGATTTATACGAGCCGGTGCTGCTATTTTACGAGCGGGGCGGCTGGTTAAACAAAAGCGCCCGTGAGGGCGAGTGGGAAATCAGCGGGGTAATTGACCGGATTGACCGGGCCAGTGCCTACCACGACCTGCCCCCGCTGGATATTGATGAGGCACTACTGGACGAACTGGATGCCGAGCACCGCGTCTAGGTTACTTTTTCTGGCGGCAGGTGCGGGATGCGGTTGAGGTAGCGCACACCCATGTGTCCGTTTGCGAGGAAATCTATGCGGGAAATGGACGTGTTGTAAAAGTAGAAAAACGTCGTTTCCTCGCCAGCGGGTAGCTCCTCCAGCAAAATCGCCTTCAGCAGCGCATCCATAAACCCCGCATGTGATACCAGCAGCACATTTTTTGACTGCCACTCATTCTTCGCAAGGTGCCGCAGCTTGACGGCGGTT
>JBCCQC010000036.1:0-13772 GCA_039024535.1 Chloroflexota bacterium | reverse complement strand
TCGAGAAACACGAAACGGTCTGCCAATTGCAGAAGCGATCGATCTGAAGTCGCAACGAAGAAATGCCGGGTCATACGATGGTTCCGGCGCGGCCATGACTACCGTAATGCGCGAAACGGGAACTTCCATCGTTACAATGTGGCTGAGGGCTGCCTCAAACATACCGGGCAGATCCTGCGCCGCTACAATGGCACGGCTGGCCTGGTAAAGCTGCCGGGACTCGCTGAGTGCGTATTCCGTCTGGCGCAGCAGGTTTCGGTTCTGTATCACGGTGCTCATCTGGCCGGTGAGCGCCCGGAAAACATCACGATTTTCTGTAGAGACACCTGCATCTGCCGGATAGGTGACGACAAACAGAGCAATCAACCGACTGGTGCTGAACATCGGGTAGACGATGCCTTCACGACTGGCGACCACATCGGCCAGCCGATGCAGCACGCGGTCAGTCCGGTCATCCAGCGTAAACGGTTCACGCTGGCGCAATGGAGAAGACAGGCCAATCTGAATCGGTAGAATCACTGTCGGGCTGGTGATGGTGCCGTGACGAGAGCGGGCTTCCAACCGCACAATCGTCGGGTAGCCAGTGTCATCCGGCTCACCGTCAAATGTTGCCAGCACAAAATCCAGCGCATCATCATCAGACGTATTCACAATGGCCCGCAGCAGTTCGTTAAAATCGCGTGCCTGGTTAATCAGGCGGCTGGCTTCGTACAGCCGTTCGTTCAGGTTCAACGCACGCTCTGTGCGCTTGATTAGCAGGCGATTGTCGATAGAAACACCCGCCTGGTCTACCAGATTGTTGTAAATGCGGCCTTCACGATCTGTAAACTGACGAGGCTCAGCAAACTCCACCACGACACTACCGCGCCACACCCCGCGCACCGTAAGGGGGATAAATACCAGCGCATAACCATTCAGGTTCAAAAACCACTCACGCAGCCGGTCGTTCAACCGCGAATCGTGTGCTGTGTCTGGCACCAGCGTAACCTGACTACCGCTGAGCGAATCCAGCAGGTCATAATCTGGCATGTAGAACTGTGCTCCCACTGGATCGGCAGATATTCTATCCGTCATATTATCGGCTGACCACGTCGCAACAAATTCGATCCAGCTCGGGTCAACTTCGTTAATCAGGGCAATCTGCCCACCCGCTGCTGTCGGCATCGCAGACAGAATAATTGCCCGGATGATGCTTTCCAGTTCCTCGGCCTCATTCAGGTAACGGCTCGTCTGGTACAGCGTGGACGTTTCTGCAAGGTTATTCTGGGTTTCCTGGAAAAGCCGTGCATTTTCTACAGCAAGGGCAACACGCTCCGCCACAGATTCAAGGATGGCGTGGTCATTAGCGGTAAAGCTGGCCCCATCCGGTGGGGAAGCGTGAATCGTGCCGATAGCCTCACCACGAATGCGAATCGGCATGAGCAGCATCTCCCCCGTGGTGTAGGGGGTACGCCGTTCAAGGTCGCCCGTCTCCACCTCCAGCAGGTTGTAACGGAAGCTACGCTCCAGCCCGACCTCACGCTCCAGTTCATCCCACGCCATCTGGGTAAGCTGGCGGTTCAGCATTTCGATCTGTTCAATACGCTGGTCATACTGTTGCAGCAGGCGCGTTTTGTAAACTGCAATAGCAATCTGATCTGCCAGTAGCTGGTAAGTTTGCAGGTCACTGGAGGTGAAAAAGCCCGGTTGCTCACTCTGCAAATCCAGCGCACCGATGATCTCATCGCCAATTTGCAACGGCAGTGCCATCTCTGCACGGGTATCTTTCAGGATCGGGTTAAACGCATGGGTGTTATCAGCGCGGCGGTCACCGGTGTCATTCACGATGACCGGCTCACCCGTTTCCGTCACACGCCCGATCACCGAGCGTGACCCCACCGGCAATTTGTGGCGCATATCCAGCAGGCGCTGGCCGACCTCCCCGGGGCTATAAACCAGCACAGCGTTTGTGCCGGCTTCGTCTACGAGGAACACCTGCGCATGGTACAGGCCAAACGTACCGCTGATAAGGTTGATGGATCGGTTCAGTAGCTCATCCACATCCTCCAGGGTAGCCGTTTCGCGGCCAATTTGTGCAGCCACGGACAGATTACGATTGTAACGGCCTGTTTGTGCTTCGATGTCGCGGTTCAGTTTCTCCAGATGCTGCTCAAGTTCTGTAACCGCCCGCAGCATCTGGGAGCTTTCATCAGGGTTTGTTTCGCTGTCGATGTCTGCCGGGATTTTTATCCGTTGTTCCCCATGCTCAATCTGTCCCGTTGTCATAGCAGCAAGCTGTTGCAGGTTCTCGTTGGCAACGGTCATCCGCCGCAGCACCCGCGTCAGGTGTCGATCTGCAACATACCACAGCAGCGGCCCGGCCAGCACGCTCAATACCAGCACCACACTGGCCCGCAGCAGCGCCCGCCCGAACACCTGAAAAGCATCGCTAATCACCACCAGCCGCCACGGTGTCCCCGCCAGTTGACCGGGCTGCACCACATCCGCCGCAATCAGCGACCGTGAACCTTGCCGAAAACGAAGTGCAAACGCCTCATCATTCCGTGTGAGAAAACGGGTGGTGGCTTCGCTCAACACCAGGGCGGTCTCTCCCGGTTGTGCAAGTGCAGCGAGGTGGGTTTCGAGGGTTGTGCCACTGTCTGTCAGCACCTGGTTAGCCTCATTCACCAGCAGGTAACGCTGGCCGATATCCACTTCCATATCTGGCGTGAGTGCAACCGCATTACGAATTGTGCTGAACACCGTTGTCATATCGGCTTCAACTTCCAGCACGCCAATCACACCGCTAAAGTCGCTGCTACGAGTGACCGGTGCAAACAACGTTGTCACCGGCAGGTAAATGCTCTCCTGCGGTTCAATCACGTCAAGCGCACCAATCGTAACGGTACCAGCATCGCTTGCCATACCACGAGACAGAATCAGGTCGGTCTGAGGATCGCGAACACGCAGGTCAATATCATCACTCACAACCGGTGTTTCATCTTCTCCGATCGACCCATTGACCCACACCGTACCACTGGCGTCAACAAATCGCACGGCACGGTAGGTACCCTCGCCATTAGCCAGCAGGTTTTCTACCTCGCGCACAAAGTTTAACTGCGCATTGCGGAAGTCATCTGCACTGATGCCCGGTGAAGCAGCGGCAATAGCAAATTCCTGCGTAACCGGGGCGCTGGCAAGGTCGCGTACCTCGCCAGTAAGCCTGCCATACGCATCGTTGTACTGGCGGGTCAGGTCATCAAGTGTGAGAGTCTGAATGCGTGCAGTATTTTCTCGCGTATCAAACAGGATTGCCAGAGCGCCCAGAACCCCGACCACGACGAAAAACACAATCATGGTTGGGCCAAGGCGGTTCATGATGCGTGCTTTAACCTGTGATGTTCGCTCTTGCGTGATCATATGCTTTCTAAGCCGTCTCTCTCAAGAAAAATGGTTTATGTGTCGTCGTTGTCGGTTTCATCTGGTGTGGATGAGGCGCTGCTGAGGCGAATGCTCACCTCCGGGACGCGCAGTGCCTGCCCGACCTCTCGGACAGCCGCCTGCAAAATATGGTTAACATCGGTTTGCGCTGTCAGGCGTGCAGAGATGCTGTTCACCATACGTTCCCGCTCAGTAGCACGCTGGCTCTGCTCAAACAGGCGCGTGTTATCCAGGCTCAGGGCCAGCCGGTCAGCAAGATCATTGGCAAGCTGCACCCGGTTGCCGTTGTATTCTTGCTCTGGAATTTCCCACGCAACAACGCCGATGACCTCCCCCCGCAGGCGCAGTGGCACCCCGATTGGCACAGTTCCACGCTGCGTAGCTTGCCCCACAACGGGCTGGCCGCTGGCAGCAGATCGCCTGCGAACATCTTCAAGATCAGCATCTGTAGGGGTACCAGCCTGCTGCACAAGGCGTTGTGTACGGCGGTCAAACATATAATCGCGCCATGCGGCCCCGGTCTGGGTGCGGTTCTGTTCGCGCACACTGCGTATTCGCCTTGTAGATTCCTCATAGAGGCGGGCATTTTCGATGGCAATAGCAAGCTGGTCTGCCATCGTTTGCAGCACCCGAACCTGATCTGGATCGAAGGTAGCACGTTCGCGGCTCTGCACATCAAGCGCACCAATAACCTGGTCGCCAATACGCAGTGGGATTGCCAGCTCTGCGCGGGTTTCCCGCAAAAATTCATTCTGGCGGTGTACCTCACTCATGGCCGTATCTCTCGCCACAATCACATCATTCTGTGCTGTCACCTGCCCGATCACACTAATACTGCCAACAGGGAGTTTGTGACCCCGTGCCAGCAGTGTCCTACCCGCCTCGCCAGTGCTGGCACGCAATACCGCATATCGGCGGTCGGCATCCAGCAAAAAGATCTGAGCATGGTAGATGTTGCTGAAGCGTTTCGTGATCAAATGAACCACGTCGTCCATCAACTGTTGCAGGTTACGCTGCCGTGCTGCCACCCGGCTAATTTCATGCGTGGTTTCCATATCGCGGGTGCGGCTGTTGATGCGCGTCTGTAAATCCTGTATGAGCAATTGTGTTTGCTGCCGCATATCGACAAATGAGCGGGCCAGTTCGCCGAATTCATCGGCTCGGTTCAGGTCTGGCACTGGCTCATCGAAGTTCCCCACACTCACAGCCTGTATTGCGCGGCGCAGGCGGTAAATCGGGTCTGCAATATTGTTGGTATAGATCGTCACCAGCACAATCAAAATCAGGGCCAGCACACCCGTCACCAGCACAAACCCTGGCGCACCGAAGTAATCAGTCGCCTGGCGCGTCACATCATCCACATTCACCTGCGAGATCAAAATCAGCGGGGTACCGGGCAGTGGGGCATAATACCCCCCAACCTCAATACCATTCCCGCCCTGCACCCGGTACAGCGAAAAGTCCGTCTCGCCAGCCAGCGCCCGTTCCACACCAATGCTATCACGAGATACAGCAACTTCTTCGGCATACAGGCCATTCTGGATCACAATGTTATCGTTGCTACGCAGAAAGCTGTACGCAGGGAAGGTGGTGTCTACAAAGTTCAGGGCTGGCATAATTTCCTGGTTGATGTCCAGTTCTGCCACCAGATACCCGACTACATTGTCGGTTTCTCGCAGGTTAACGACCTGAACCAGTTGAATGATAGGGGAACCGGGCCTTGCAACAACAACAGTATTCCGCACTGTGCTATCCTGCCCGCGCAAACCGGTAATCTGTTGATAGGCCGCAGACCCCGATGCATCCGTATCCAGTGTCAGCGGGTCAATCGGGTCATCACCGGCATAAGCCAGCAACTCACCGTCCCGGCTCAGCAGGCTCACATCGGTAAACGGAGTGATGCGCGGATCCAGTAAAGAATCCTGCAACAATCCACTCACTTCTTCTACAGTACTGTCCGGCAGCGGTGGAGTAGACTCAACGTCCTGTAGCAGCAAGCCAATCAGCAAACGATTGGCATCGCGGTCAGTAGAAAATGCACGCAGCACGTTCCCGCCGTCCGTAAAGGTACCCACCAGCACCTGCCGCTGCCGCTGGCCAACCTGCCGCATGTACGATTCGATGTTACGGCGGTCAATATCCTGGCGTGCCGTCAAAAAGATTAAACCGACGGTAATCGCCGGCAGGATAATTGCCACGGCAAAGCCGAGCGCAAGTTTCATCCACAATGGGAAGGATAGAGAGGTCTGGCGGGGTGTGTGGGTCATGTGCCGTCTCCGTTGTGGTGGCCATTGCTGCCATGATTTCCAGTCGGACGATCCCCGGCTGGCGGTATCTCCTCCAACTCCTGGAAAATGTGGGGTTCGATGTAAATCTGTGTCTGGATCGCGCCGAGCGTGTCATTAAAGTTATCGGCAGCCAACTTCAGCAATGTGTCAATGTCAGTCGTACTGATTAGCAGATTGGATAGTTCGTTTGCTTTGCGTTCCCGGTTGGCCTGTGCCTGGGTTTGTTCCAGCAGCCGGGTACTTTCAAGGGCACTGCCAAGCCTGAGGGCAACTGTCGTCGCCAGTTCAATCTGCCGCTCGGTCACTGGCCTCTCTGGTGGGACGCCAAATGACATGGCACCCAGCACCTCACCACGCAGCAGGATCGGCACATTAACCAACTTTTTGTCATCTTCAATCGTCACATAAGGCTGGCCGTTCTGGAGCGTGCTGCGCATGGCTTCCGTCATATCTTCAGCGCGTACAATTCGATTGTCACTAATATCATAGCCAAATGTGGCATTGCCACGCTGCTCAATGTACTGCCCCCAGGCATCGCCGATAAGCTGCTGACGCTGCGCCTGTACCGATGTAAGCTGCGCCAGCAGTCGCTCAGTAGTGCTTGCCTGTTCTTTCAGGTCGTGCTTCTGGCGGGCAATATATTCAAGCAAAACAGTGATGGCAGCGACTTCATCAGCGATGATCTGTAACAATTGCAATTCGTCGGGTGTTGGCTGGATGGCATTCACCCGCTGAAGATCAATAATCCCGATACTTTTACCCTGCGTAACCATCGGCACGATAATGCCCTGTTGTATTGAGGGCAATAGGTGTTGTGATCGCGCTGCTGGTTCATAGGCCGTAACCTGAACAATCTGCCGGACGCGTGCCGCTTCGCTGCGGGCACTTGCATCCCCGAGTGAAAACGCCTCCTTATTGCTCAACTCTTCTATGCTACGAATGCCAGAGCGAATGCGCCTTGCAAACACATCATCATCATTCAGCAGGTAAATCTGCGCGAAGTCATAGCCGGAGGTGTTCCGTAAAAGCCGCAGCAACCGCTGATGTAATTCTGTGATTTCCGTCTGTGGTGTCACATCCGTCAGGGATTGAACCACCAGCCTGATCTGTTCACTCTCCTCGAAGTTTGCACGCCCACGCCGCTGCACGCTGCCATTCAGGATGAACAGTACAGAGGTAATCGCCAGCACAATAAGCACAATACGGAATGTATCTATGAACGGATTGACAGTTTCAATTTGATTTCGCTGAATGCGTAACAGACCATCTGCCAGCAGGATAATTAGCAGCGCAATGCTGGTAATCGACAGCCCACGTCTATCCAGCACCAATCCGGCAATAGCCAGCGGCAACATCAAAATCAGGATAAAACGTTCACTGGTCTGCGGTAGAAAGAACACGGTCACACCACTCACCAGAATCGCAGAAACCACCAGCAAAAACCTTGCCGGGGCCATATATCCAGACTTCAACGTAATAAACACCACTGGCATGGTAATCGCCACAGTCGCCCCCGCAGCATATGCAAGGCGCAGGTCGCTGCTGGTACGGTCGGCATATAACAGCGTAGAAGCAATCCACACCAGCCAGAAACCAAAAACCGCCCAGTTGATTGCCAGCAGGGTTTGTGCATCCCGCTGGTTGCCGGGGTTGTCGTACTCAATTTGACTGCTGAAAAGATAGCGGAGCAATCTCTTAATCATTCGTCACCTGCCTCACCGGTCAGTATCGGGGAACCGTCATCCTCTACATCCAGAATCCACGTACTCAGCCGGATAGACCCCTGTTGCGCACCCAGCGTATCCCCCAGTTCCTTGAGCGTTACCTGCAACAGTTCATCTACCGTAGTAGCATTTTGATATTGTTCCACAATCGCGTTAATGCGTTGCTCGTACACCGTCGTTTCCTGAGAGTCCTCAAACAGGCGGGCGTTTTCCAGCGAGACGGCCAGACGGTTGGCAACTGATCGCACGATTTCGACCGTATCCGTCTCATCCAGGTCAGTATCCGGTTCAATCTCAATCGCACCAATAACTTCACCACGCAGCGTAATGGGTACGGCCACGGTCAGGCTCCCATCTTCCGATGGATCTGTAACCGGTTGGCGGGTTTGCCCTGCCTGCATCAACAGGTCACTCCACTCATGCACCGGCTGAATCTGGCCGTTTTCCAGCGTCAAACCCGTGCGGCCACTGCGGTCTTCAACAAATCGCGTCCAGCTTTCCTGTGTAAGCTGGCGGTTTAACCGCTGGATTTCACGCAGGTTGGCCTCCGCCTCAAGGAAGAGCCGCTGGTTTTCCTGTATGCTGAACCGCTGGTCTTCAAACAAGCGGGCATTGGCAATAGAAGCACCCAGCAGGTTAGTCATAATCTGTAGAGCCTGCACATCCCCCGGCGGGAAGGCATCAACGCGCGTGCTCTGCACATCCAGTGCCCCGATAATCCCCTCACCGTCGCGGATGGGTATTGCCAGCTCTGCACGAGTATCTGGCAGCAGTTCATTACGATAGCGAACAGCAACGCGGTCAGTATCGCGGGCAATCACCGTTTCTCCCCGTTGGGTCACGGTGCCAATAACACTCTCTGACCCCACGTTAAGGTGGTGCTTTCGGGTCAGCAGGGTCTCGCCGATTTCGCCCGTGCTGGCTCGCAGCCACGCCACCTGTGTCTCCTCATCAACAAGGAAAATCTGGACGTGATAGTAACCGAAGCGATCCCGAATAAAGTCAACCGCACGTGGCAGCAGTTCCCCCAGCGATACCATCCCCACCGTAATCTGCCCCACCTCGGCTGCAATCCGCAGCAGGCCGGCACTGCGCTCTGCAACATCAAGCGTGCGCTGGAACGAGTTGAAAAAATAGCGCAGGGTGATACTGGCAGTCAGCATGGCGACGATAAGCCCGAACTGGCTCATCGTTTGCTGGAGTGGTTGTCCCTCCGTAATGCCGCTGTATATCTGATAAGTAGTGAAGCCATACAGCAAAACAGTCAATGTAGTGAACAGGCGCCAGTCCCGCACAACAGTAGAAACCGCCAGCACAGCGATCAGCGGCAGCAACTGATTGAGCGATTCCGGCAGCAGCGTCAACCCGACCAGCGTAATCGACAGACCAAATGCCGCAAGGTTCACCCGATCCAGAAAAGTCAGGATGATCCAGAACGAAAAAATCAGCAGTGCAAGAAAAAAACTAACCGAAGCACCAGAAAACGATGCGCCGTCAAGGAGAATCTCCGTCGCGGCACCCGGAAAGATAAACCGCAAAATACTGATAATAGAAAAGACACGCACCAGGCGGGCGCGAATGCGAACGATTGTCTGATCTTCTGGTGAGTACGCCTGTGACATCATGGGCTGTCTTCTCTCTGGCGGTTTATGTGGACGGTTTGCCAAGCTGGATGGACACGCGTTTTGCCTTCAATGCATCGCTCAAACTACGCATCGCCTCAGCCATCGTCGCTTCCACGCTGTTTGCCGACTGTATGCGGGTGCCGATCTCATTTACCAGTGCCTCGCGTTGTGCTGTGCGCTGGCTGTTCTCGTAAAGGCGGTTATTTTCTGCCGCAAGGCCAAAGCGTTCGCCAACCTCCCCCAGCATATCCAGGTCTTCCTGGGATAGATCATCGTTGACCTCGAATTCCATCGCGCCGATCACCTCTCCACGAACACGCAGCGGAATTGCCACCACATAACCATCGCCCTCCTCGCGCCGGATGACCTCACCCCGGTTCAGTGCCTCAACAATGGATTGCGTGAAATGATGCGAGTTCATCATCCGATCTTCACGAAAATCGAGATCAAAATTATGATCCATCCGCTGCTTTGTCAGGTACTCTGCCCAGATTGCCCCCGTCAGTTCGCGGTTAAGCCGCTCAATCTCCTGGCGATTTTCCGTCATGCGCTCCACAAGCTGCTGGTTTTCCTGAAGGCGCTCACGGGTTTGTGCCAGCAACCGCGCATTATCGATAGTGATGGCGATGCTGTCGGCAATAGCCTGCAACGACGTAAGGTCGCCATCTTCGAGGACATCGGTGTAGCGGCTCTGTAAGTCCAGCGCACCAATGTTCCGGTTGCCCGCATTCAGCGGCAGTGCAACCTCAAGGCGTGTATCTGGCAGCAGGTCATTTGGACGGTGAACACTATCTTCGCCACCCACAACCGCAACAATGGGTTCCTGTCGCTGTGTCGCCTGCCCGATCACACTCAGGCTACCCACCGGCAGGCTGTGTTTGCGTTCCAGCAACATACGCCCAGCACTGCCAGTGCTGGCGGCAAGCTGTGCAATGCGCCCTGTATCATCAATCAGGAAAATCTGCACATGGTACATCGCCTCGTAGTCCGCGTTAATCTCATCCACAATCTGGCTCAGAATAACATCCAGATCATCTACTTCTGAAATGCTGTGTGCGATGCGTGTCGTAAGCTGGGCCAGTTGCAACCGCCGCCGCGAGGAGGACAGTTCGAGTTCGGAAGTTTCTGTTACAACCGTGCGATGATAAAGGAACAGGAAAATGATAATCGCAGTCGACGTTATCGTGAGCAGGGTCAGCCCCTGCCATGTATTGGGCTGCAATGCACTCAGCCGGTCGGTATCGCCAGTCAAAAAACCAACAATCAGCACCGCAAAGTGTATCGGCATAAAAATCAGCAGGCCGCGCTCACCATCCAGCAAACCAGCAACAATAAGGGCAACCACCAGCAGGTAAGCATTTTGCGCCAGCGCAATATTACTCTGTAAGGCGATAGACACCGTGCTGATGTAAATCATCAGCGTTGGCAGCAGGACAACATAACGCAAGTATCCCAGCCGAATCCCGGCAATCGCAACCACAAACATCACGTAAAACGCACTGAACGCCCCCGCAAACAGGGGATATTCTACGGGACGCAGTGCCCGGTAAAGGTAGGTTTGTGCTTCCATGTTTGCTGCTGTGCGGAACGGTACCAGCAGGGCATACGCGGAGAAGAACGCAAAGAGCAGCAGCAGCGTCACCAGCGCTATCGTCGCCCGGTTGCGGTCAGCCGCCTTGCGGTAAAACGAAATGTCGAAAAACAGATTGTAAACGCTCAACATGCGTATCAAGCCTGGCTATCATCATGGTCTTTACGAAGTGCGTTCAGGCGGATGCGCCCTCTGTTAGCTCCGATGGCACGCCCGACTTCTTTCATCGTGAGGTCAATCATCTTGTTGATGTCGTTCTGCCTCTGTAACTGGACAGAAATCTCATTGGCGAGTGTTTTATTCTCTGCAACACGCTGACTTTGAGTATAGGCACGGGCATTATCAATTGCCACTGCCATCTGGTTTACCATCTGTTGGAATAAGGCTATATCTGTGTCTGTATAGGCCTGTGCGTGCCGCGCACCGATGGTCATCACCCCCAGCGTGCGGTTACGGTTAGTCAGCGGCATCGCCAGCAGCGTCACAATATCTGCGGCATGTGGGTACTCCGCCTGCGTGGTGGTGGTCATATCCGGGATGTACAGATACTTCCCCGTCTCGAACACATAGCCGGTTGTCGTCAGGCTGCGCTCTACTGGTTCGCTGGCCGGTATTCGCTGTCGTTCCCCATTGCGTTCCTGCCATCCCCCTGCAATGTAAAGCTCATCATGCGCCTCATCATAAAGCGCCACAGCGATATGAGACACCGGTATCAGACGTGGCACACTGGACAATGCCGCACCGATCATCTCATCCAGATTCAGCGTGGTCTGTGCTGTCTGGCTGAAGTCCGTGATGCGCTGGAGTTGTTCGGCACGGGTGCGGGAATCCCGCAGCAGGCGAATGTTTTGCAGGCCAACCGCCATCTGCGCAGCAATGGTTCTGGCGGTGTTCAGTTCACTCTCTGTAAAATGCCGCCCCATCTGGTACAGATCAAGCCCAACTGATCCGATGAGCTCACCATCCTTGCCCACCAGCGGCATAATCAGGACAGACTTAATTCCTGTACCCGCCAGATCGGCCTTCAGGCTGGCGTTTGCAGACCCATCCTCAGCGTCAATAGCTTCAACATCAGGGATGAAAACGAGATTGTCCAGGTTAAAGTCAGGATGCAAAACCGGGTTAGACCGTGTGCTGACGATTGTGCCCATCAGATCCGTCAGCGGAAACTCCCCGGTGACAGTTCCCGTCTGGTCATCGTCATTGAAAATCACAACACCGCAGTGGTCTACGTCCAGCGTCTCTACGAGGGTTTGTGCGCCCATCTGCAACAGTTCGGCCTCGTCGCTAACTGTATTAATCCGCGCCGCATACCTGCCAATTGATTCGAGAATGCGAACCTGCGACGCCATCTCCCTTGCAGCTTGCTGGCTTTCTGACAGCAACTTCTGATTTTCGATAGCAATCTGTACCTGATCTCCGATGGCTTCGTACAGGCGACGAGTGCTGTCTTCGAAAACGTGTTCATCATCGAACAGTAGCATCACAAGGCTACTGATACGGCTCTGATGCTGAACAACAACAAGGATGTAGCTCTGAATATTGTAGCGATCCTCCACCAGTCGCACCGGGTTGCCGGGTACCGGCACATAGCGCAGGGCAAAAGATACCGTTCCTCTCAGTTTCAGTTGTTGCAGGTAACGGCTGGTTTCCAGCATCTCGTTCCGGGGGGGCGTCAGGTACTTACGGGTTTGTCGTTCCATGTCCGGTGTTAGCTCATACACCAGCACCAGATCAACCGGTTCGCCATCATGGTACTCAATATCCACCTGGCAGATGACACTCGCATCAGTCGTCACCTGATGTTTGAGTGTCCGCAGAACTTCCATATTATCCCGTGTGCTCAGCATGGCGCGGTTCGCCTCGTACAGTTGCTGGCTTTCCCTCAGGCTTTCCTCCTTACTGCGCATCAAGCGGCGATTTTCCAGCACAACACCAACCTGATCTGCCAGACTCCGCATTGCCCGCAAACGCTCCGTCGAAACGTGGTTCGGTGTGGGATCAGCAAGCATGACCAACCCGCTTAACGCATAATCCTTCAATATAGGCAGCAGCACCAGCGAGCGAATATCCGCCGCCAGCAGTTTTTGCCGTTCATTCTCACTCAGGAAGGTATCCACCGTCACATCACGCACCTCCAGTGCCTCCAGCACGTTCAGCGTCTGGCTGGCCGGGTAGTCATCCATGCTGATCTCCTCAGATGTCAACCGCCCTCCGGTATGGTCAAGGCGGGCAATAATACGTGCAACACCGTCGGCCTCAGTCGTAACGAGTTGCGCTTCTGAGAACATCCCCCCGGCAAAGTCACTGATTGCACGCAAAACATCCACCGGGCCAGATGTCCCGAACACACGGCTGGATGTTTCGTATTGCGACTGGATGAGGTCAAGCGCATCTGTAGCCTGCTGCAACAGGATGCGGTTTTCAATGACAGCAGCAAGCTGGTCTGCAATCGCCCGCATACCGTCAGTGCGCACGCTCTGCTCCCGCAAATCGCCACGCCCGGCCAGCAGCAGTAACCCGCGCAGGCTGTTGCTCATGTTCAACCCGAAAGACATGACGACATCTATGTCTTCCTGCTGGAGCTTTTCAACAAGTTGTGCCGCCAGTACCGGGGTACGGGGACGCGCAATCGTCCACAACTGCATCATGCGCCCTTCAAGATACTCATGCAAAAAGTACGTCACACGGGCGTCATCAACGGCACTGACTGGATCAACAAATTCTTCATCAACGGTGCCATTTCGGGTCACAACAGCACGTGAGCGCAGGCTACCGGGGTTACCCATCAGCGTAAACGGACGATTGAACAGAGCAATAGCCACTGCTTCGATGTCATCCGGCATATCGTTCAACACTGCATGGGCCATTTCAATGTAGTCGTTTGCCTCTGCAATAGACTTATTCGTGGTAACAAGCTGCGAGGCAAACTGCTGTGCCTCCAGCGATTGTTGCAACAGTCGCTGGCCCAGAATAACATTACCAATTTGAGTTGCCAGCGCAGTGTACAGGTCAATATCTTCCTGGCTGATGACGTATTGCTTGAGCGCGTACAGCTCCAGTGTGCCGATGATCAGATCATTCGATGTGAGACCAAAGGCCACCACCTGCCGCGCACCCACAG
>JBCCQC010000035.1:0-13901 GCA_039024535.1 Chloroflexota bacterium | reverse complement strand
CCGTGGCATGGAACTGTGTCATTGTTTCCGTTGATTACCGCCTTGCGCCAGAATTCCCCTTCCCGCTCCCACTGGAAGACTGCTATGTGGGCCTCAAGTGGACGTATGACAATGCGGAGATGCTCGGCATTGATACCGACCGCATCACCATTGGCGGGCAGAGCGCTGGAGGCGGCCTCGCTGCCGGGTTAGCGCAGATCACCCGCGACCGTGCCGAAGTGCCATTGATGTATCAGTTGCTCATCTACCCGATGATTGATGACCGCAATCTGGAGCAGGCCAGCAATACCGTACCGGATCACTACATCTGGTCACGGCACAGCAACTTCGTTGGCTGGCGGTCTTACCTCGGCATGGAACCGGGTACCGATAACACGCCAATGTATGCCGCACCGGGCCGCACAGAAAAACTGGAAGGGCTGGCACCCGTCTACATGTATGTGGGCGATGTCGATCTGTTTTATGCAGAAGACCTTGCCTATGCCACGCGCCTTGCAGAAGCCGGGGTGCCGGTCGAGTTGCATGTGTATCCGGGTGCCATGCATGCCTTCGATCTGCTGGGTGCGCAAACCGCGCTCGGGCAGCGCTGCAATGCAGACCGTGGCCGTGTGATGAAGCAGATTCTACACCCGTAGTCCCGTGGACGTTCGCATTTTACAGGCGGCAGATGCCGCCGCCTACCGCGTCATACGCCGCCGTGCGCTGGTCGAACACCCGGAATCGTTCGGGAGTTCTCCGGCACGCATCGACGCCATGACGGATGCTGACATTGTACAGCGGCTTACAGGCGGCGCACCGGATAATGTCACGTTCGGCGCATTTGCCGGTGGCGAACTCGTCGGTATCGTCGGGGTGGTGCGTATGCCGGGAGAAAAGCGCCAGCACACTGCCGAAATCATCAGCATGTACGTCATGCCAGTGGCACGCGGCCAGCAGGCAGGGCACAAACTTATAGCAGCGGCGCTGGCCCACCTGCGCGGACGCGGTGTGCAGCAGGTCACGCTCTCGGTTACATCTGGCAATGTGGCAGCACGGCGGCTCTACCGCAAACTGGGTTTTATCACATGGGGCGTGCAACCGGCTTACATCCGCGTGGGCGACGTTGATTACGATGTAGAGCACATGATTAATTATCTATGAAAGATATTTGACCGCTTGCATGATCCAAATTAATCTACACTGTGACAAAATTAGTTGAGGTGGTATTTGGCATGGAAAAGTATAAGGCATCTACACAACAGGCCGAAGTCCTCGGTGCTGGTCTTCTCGCCTATGAGAACGCTATCGAACGCGATGAGTTCATGGATATCCTCAGCCAGTATGGTCTGACGGCAGTTGACCCGGAAGCGTGGTACCCGCAGCAACTCACGCTTGACGTTCAAAATGCTATTAAGGCCACCAACGGCGGTAGCCAGAGTCTTGTTTCAATCGGAATGGCCATCATTGAGGGGGCAAAGTTCCCTCCCATTGCATCCCTTGCAGAAGCTGTCGATTCGCTGGCGGTCGCATACCAGATGAACCATCGTAACCTGGCAGAAACTGATCGTGTCATCGTGAACCATGTGAGCGATGAACACATTGAAGTTATCAACGCTACCCCCAACTCTGATGATGTGCTCTATGGTTACATTTATGCCATCATTCGCCGGTTCAAGCCAGAAGGCAAACGCTTGATTGTAGAATATGCTGACATTGACCGACGTGACAGTGATGACGACACACTGTTCGTGATCGAGCTTGCAGACTGACAGGAAAATCCGGCGTTGGGTTACACACGCAGGGCAGGTTACCATTCAGGGAGTTCTTCGTGGGGTAGCTGGATGGCCGGGTCTGTGTGGCGGACATGGGCCGCAGCCAGTGCATAGTCAGCGTGAATGGTGACGGGGTATACAGTAAACACAGACGCCAGTCGTCCTGTTACCTTCAGCACAATGCGGTTCATGCCACTCAGTCCATACAGGCTCACACACCCCGTAGCCGGGTGGTCCAGGTAGGTGCTGGCGCGTATCCCGGTCGGGATCACCACATCCAGCGCTTCCATCTGTGTCGCATTCCCCAGCAGGTGTACTGGCAGCGCCGGGGACGCGCCATCCAGCGCACGTAACATCTGTTCATTAATCCGCAGGACATCTTCTGTGTTGACGACCTGCCCGGTTTTCACGTACAGCACCCGCTGTGGTATCGGCCAGTGGATTTCAATTGGCATCTTAGTCCCGTATCGTTAATTATTTACGGTCACTTTGTCATGAGTATAACATTAAGGTCGGCATTTGCCACAGGCTGGATGTCATCTGGCTGAATACAAAATTCTAATAATTTGCCCATTATGAACCCTTATCAATCGCCCCGGCTTCATCTATACTGTAACGCAGACGGAGGAAAACAGACGCAAATCTGCCGCCGATGTGCCTTGACAGCGCTGTTACACGCTGTTATCCTTCCCCACGCTCAGATTTAAACCCGCGTGAGCATCCTCTACGGAGGCGCTGCCAGCGGGAATTGGAGATGTGTGACGAAAGCGCCGAACCATGCGGGGCGGTAGCTCGTCATCCTGTAAGGGAAAAACAACAGGCGGTCTGTCGACGTACGAGCGCCTGTTTGCACGCCTGAACACAGTTGTGAAGTGGAGACACAGTTTTACATGCCAACGATTAACCAGCTCGTCCGCAAAGGGCGGCAAACGAAGAAAAAGAAATCTACGGCACCCGCCCTGCAATACACCTTCAACGCCTTCAATCAGCGTCGCAAGCGCCAGAGCAAGGGCGCACCGCAGAAGCGCGGTGTTTGCACGCAGGTGAAGACGATGACGCCGAAGAAGCCGAACTCCGCGCTGCGCAAGGTGGCCCGTGTTCGCCTCACCAACGGCATCGAGGTCACGGCCTACATCGGTGGTGAAGGCCACACCTTGCAGGAGCACAGCGTGGTGCTGGTGCGCGGCGGACGTGTGAAAGACCTGCCGGGTGTGCGTTACCACATCGTGCGTGGCACGCTGGACGCCGACGGCGTTAAGAATCGTGCGCAGGGCCGCAGCAAGTACGGCACCAAGCGCCCGAAAGACAAGTAGGAAGTAAGGTAAACCGATGTCGAGAAGAAGCAAGGCACAGCGTCGTCCGGTGATGCCGGATAGCAAGTACAACAACGTTCATCTGGCGATGATGATCAATCGTATGATGATCGGCGGCAAAAAGAGCACCGCGCAGCGGATTATGTACACTGCGCTGGATCTCATCGAAGAGCGCACGAAGCAGGATCCAGTAGAGGTGTTTGAGCAGGCCCTGCGCAACGTTACCCCGGCAGTGGAAGTGAAGCCGCGCCGTGTAGGTGGTTCTACCTACCAGGTACCGGTAGAAGTTACGCCGTACCGTGGGCTGACGCTTTCCATGCGCTGGATATTGATGTTTGCCCGCCAGCGCAACGGGCGCGGCATGGCAGACAAGCTGGCAAATGAACTGCTGGACGCATTTAACAACACTGGCAACGCGATTAAGCGTAAGGACGACACACACCGCATGGCAGAAGCCAACCGCGCTTTTGCTCACTTCGGCGGCGGGGGCGGTCGCTTCTAAAGTAAGCAGCACAGACGGCGTACCCTCACAATGGATTCAGGTGGAGTGGGCGCGGTTTGAGACGAAACAAAAGGCGAGAGTAAGCAAATGGCAAAGAAAACCGCAAGCAAGTACGTCTTAGAAAAGGTTCGCAATATCGGGATTATCGCGCACATTGACGCCGGTAAGACCACCACGACCGAGCGTATTCTTTTTTACGCTGGTCTTAGCCACAAGATTGGTGAGGTACACGATGGTGGTGCCATTACCGACTACATGGATCAGGAGCGTGAGCGTGGTATTACTATCACCTCTGCTGCTGTGACGGCTAGCTGGAAGGGCCACCAGATTAATGTGATCGACACACCGGGCCACGTAGACTTCACCGCAGAGGTGCAGCGTTCCCTGCGTGTGCTGGACGGTGGTGTGGTCGTGTTCGACGGTGTGGCCGGTGTAGAGCCACAGTCAGAAACAGTGTGGCGCCAGGCGAACGAATACAACGTACCGCGCATGTGCTACGTCAACAAGATGGATCGCACAGGCGCGAACTTTATGCGCTGTGTGCAGATGGTGAAGGATCGTCTGAAGGGCAATCCGATTCCGATTCAGCTTCCATATGGTGAGGGCGACGACTTCGCAGGCATCATTGACCTGATCGAGTTCAACCTCATTACCTACGGTGACGACCTCGGTCAGGACATCCAGTATGTGGACATCCCCGCCAGCCACATTGAGGCTGCCGAGACCGCCCGCGCTGAGATGATCGAGTCCATCGTCGAAAACGATGAAGAGATGATGGAACGCTATCTCATGGAAGAGGAGATCACCAAAGAAGAGTTGATCGATACGCTCCGCAAGGGCGTGATTGAGGGCACCATTCACCCGGTGCTGTGCGGTTCTGCACTCAAGAACAAGGGCGTACAGCGCTTGCTGGACTGGGTTGTGGACATTCTGCCATCTCCGCTGGATATTCCGCCGGTAGCGGGGATTTCCCCGGATGATGCCGAGCGCCAGCTTGAGGGTGACGAAGACGTGGAAAAAATCATCCGCAAGGCAGATGACGGCGAACCGCTGGCTGCTCTCGTGTTCAAGATTGTTTCTGACCAGTACGGCGCACTCTCCTTCGTCCGTGTGTACAGCGGTGTGCTGCGTGCCAGCACGTCTGTGCTGAACTCCACACGCGGCAAGCAGGAAAAGATCGGTCGTATCGTGCGGATGTTCGCAGACAAGCGCGAAGATGTGAGCGAAGTCCACGCTGGCGACATTGCAGCTATCATCGGCCTCAAGGACAGCTACACGGGTGACACCCTGTGTGCGCCGAACGCGCCAGTAATGCTGGAGAACATCAAGTTCCCTGAGCCGGTGATCGAGATTGCCATCGAGCCGGAAAGCCGCGCCGACCAGGACAAGCTGGGTATGGCACTGCGCAGCCTCGCAATGGAAGACCCGACCTTCCGCGTGAGCGTGGATGCTGAACTGGGCCAGACCAAGATCGCTGGCATGGGTGAGCTTCACCTTGAGGTGCTGGTAGACCGCCTGAAGCGTGAGTATGGCGTGGTTGCCAACGTGGGCGCACCGCGTGTGGCCTACCGCGAAGCAATCACCCGCACGCACCGGCAGGACACCACCTTCAAGAAGCAGTCCGGTGGTTCCGGCCAGTTTGCCCGCTGCGTGGTAGAGTTCGCGCCGCTGGATGATGAGAACGACGACCTCGATGAAGTCAAGGATGGCCTGCTGTTCATTGACGAGATCAAGGGTGGTTCCATCCCGCGTGAGTACATCGAACCGACCCGTCGCGGCATTGTAGACGCCATCAGCGGCGGTATCATCGCTGGCTACCCGGTCGTCCGCGTAAAAGCACGCCTGGTAGATGGCGCGTTCCACGATGTGGACTCCAGTGAGCAGTCATTCCGTACCGTCGGTTCCATGTGCACGAAGGAAGCCATCCGCGCCGCAAACCCGGTCATCCTGGAGCCGTCCATGAAGGTAGAAGTGGTCGTGCCAGAAGATTACACCGGTGGTGTGGTGGGCGATCTGTCCTCCCGTCGTGGTGTCATCGGCGGTATGAACCCGCGTGGTGACGGCACGTCCGTCATCGACGCACAGGTTCCGCTGAGCGAGATGTTTGGCTATGCAACGAACCTGCGTAACATCACGCAGGGCCGTGGCAGCTTCACAATGGAATTCGATAAGTATACTGTCGCACCGCGCAACATTGCCGACGAAGTAATTGAAGGCAAGCGTTAAACCGCGCGGAAGTAAAACTGAGCCGTGCAGGGTACCATGCGGGGAAGCCCTGCCCACGCTCACAGCGATTGTATAAATTTCCCGCAGCAATCTGTTTTTAACAAGGCGCACTGCGCCGCAAACGTTCAATAACATTCAAGAGGGTTGAACAACACATGGGTAAGGCAAAATTCGAACGTAACAAGCCGCACGTCAACATCGGTACCATCGGTCACGTAGACCACGGTAAAACCACACTGACGGCTGCTATCACCAAGGTACTGGGCCTCGCCGGTGCTGCTGAGAAGATGAACTATGAGGACATCGACAACGCGCCGGAAGAAAAGGCACGCGGTATCACCATTTCCATTCGTCACGTGGAGTATGAAACCGAAAACCGCCACTACGCACACGTAGACTGCCCCGGCCACCGTGACTACATCAAGAACATGATTACGGGTGCCGCGCAGATGGACGGCGCGATTCTGGTGGTATCTGCACCGGATGGCCCGATGCCGCAGACCCGCGAGCACGTGCTGCTGGCCCGCCAGGTGGAAGTACCGGCTATGGTGATCTTCCTGAACAAGATCGACCAGATGGACGACGAAGAACTGCTCGAACTGGTTGAACTGGAACTTCAGGAACTGCTCGATAGCTACGGCTTCTCCGACGAAACCCCGATCATTCGTGGTTCCGCACTGGCCGTAACCGAATCTGCCAGCGAAGACCAGGGCGCACCGGAGTATGCTCCGATCTTGGAACTGATGGCCGCTGTTGACGAGTGGATCCCCACCCCGGAGCGTGACGTTGACAAGCCGTTCATGATGGCTGTTGAAGACGTCTTCACCATCCAGGGCCGTGGTACCGTGGTAACCGGCCGTGTAGACCGTGGCTTCCTCACGCTCAACGAGGAAATCGAGATCATCGGCCTGCGCGACCAGTCCATGAAGACGACCGTAACGGGTATCGAGATGTTCCACAAGCAGCTTGACCGCGCAGAAGCTGGCGACAACGCCGGTATCCTGCTGCGTGGTACCAAGCGCGAGGAAGTTGAGCGCGGTATGGTACTGGCAAAGCCGGGTTCCATCACCCCGCACAAGAAGTTCCGTGGCGAGGTCTACATCCTGAAGAAGGATGAGGGTGGCCGTCACAAGGCGTTCTTCAGCGGCTACCGTCCGCAGTTCTACATCCGCACGATGGACGTAACCGGTTCCATCACCCTGCCAGACGGCGTGGAGATGGTGATGCCGGGCGACAACGTAAACCTGGACGTTGAGCTGATTACGCCGGTTGCGCTCGAGAAGGGTTCCAAGTTCGCTATCCGCGAGGGTGGCCTGACGGTTGGTGCTGGCATCATCACGGAAATCCTCGAGTAGGAACCGCCTGATGATAGGGGCGTGGCGACAACAACCGCACCCCGCCTGCAATTAGCAATCCCGGATACCGGGGGACAGAACTGTGCCCCGGTATCATTTTGCCCGGTTGCCGGTTCAGGTTTCGTAATAAACACACGCAATGCGTGGGAATGATAGAAGGAACTACAATGGTAAAGAGTAAAATTCGCATTCGGCTGAAGGCCTACGACCACCGCGTACTGGACGAAAGCGCCCGCCGGATTGTGGAAACAGCAGAGCGCACCGGCGCACGGGTTGTGGGGCCAGTCCCGCTGCCAACCCGCCTGGAGCGTTTCACGGTTCGCCGCTCGTCGTTTATCGACAAGAAATCGCAGGAGCACTTCGAGATCCGCACACACAAGCGCCTCATTGACGTGCTGGAGCCAGATAGCAAAACCACCGACGCGCTGATGCGCCTCAACCTGCCCGCCGGGGTAGACATCGAAATTAAGATTTAGCGATTGGCTTTTTGCCAGCGTGAAAACATGCCTGCTAGCCAGCCAACAGTGAATGGCTAACAGCTAAAGACGAAAACCATGTACGTAAGCGGGCCACCACGTCCGCCAATGCGGAAAATAAGGAAAGTAGTGGGGCAAAGCTGCCTCACCGGAGGATACAGGCGATGAAGGGTATCATCGGCAAAAAAGTGGGAATGACCCAGATCTTTGACGAGAACGGACAGGTGATTCCTGTCACCGTCATCGAAGCAGGGCCGTGCTTTGTGACCCAGGTTCGCAATGCAGAGCGCGACGGCTACACCGCCGTTCAGCTTGGCTTTGATAGTACAAAGCCGCAGCGCCTCACCAGCGGCCAGCTAGGGCACTTAAAGCGTAACAACCTGCCAGCACTGCGCGTGCTGCGCGAGTTCCGTATGCGGGACGACAGCGTGGACGTAGAGGAAGGGCAGGAATTGAAAGCAGACGTATTTGAAACGGGTGAAACAGTAGATGTCATCGGCGTAAGCAAGGGCCGTGGCTTCGCCGGTACCATCAAGCGGCACGGCTTTGGCCGTGGCCCCAAAACGCACGGTCAGTCCGACCGTATGCGTTCGCCCGGTTCTATTGGCATGTGCGCCAAGCCAGGCCGCACCCTCAAGGGGAAGCGCATGGGTGGCCGCATGGGTAACGACCGCATCACGGTGCAGAACCTGCAGGTCGTCGTTGTAGATGCAGAAAAGAACTTGCTGGCTGTACGTGGCAGCATTCCGGGCCGCAAAGGTGGCATCGTTCTGGTACGCCGCGCCCGCAAGGCGAAAAGCGCGTAACCCGCGCACAGGTAGAAGGAGCGATTTAACCAATGAAGTTTCCAGTGGTAGACAAAACCGGAAGCGCCGTCAGTGAAGTTGACCTGCCAGATGAAATTTTTGGCGCAGAAGTCAACGTCGGCCTGATGCATCAGGCGTTCGTGCGGCAGATGGCAAACCGCCGCCGGGGTACGCACAGCACCAAAACGCGCTACGAAATCCGCGCCAGCAAGAGCAAGATTTACCGCCAGAAGGGTACCGGGCGTGCGCGTCACGGTTCGCGCAATGCGCCGATCTTCGTCGGTGGTGGTATTGCACACGGCCCGCGCCCGCGCAAATACACACAGAAGATGCCAAAGAAGATGCGCCGCCAGGCCATCCGCAGCACACTCAGTGCGCTCGTCCGCGATGAACAGCTTATTCTCGTTGATGACCTTGCGCTGGAGCAGCCCAAAACGAAGCTGATGGCGCAGATGCTGAGCGCAGTGGCCGGGACGGATAACGCCTGCATCGTGCTGCCGCGCGAGGCAAAGGGTAACGAAGTGTACGTGAGTGCGCGTAACCTGCCCAACGTCACAGTGATTGACGCCCAGTACCTTAATATCCGCGACCTGCTGAAGCACGAAAAGGTCGTGATGCCGCTGTCTGCACTTGATGTAGTTACGGGCATCTGGGGCGCGAAGGAGAACTAATTATGCCGAAGCAAATTCACATTTATGACGTGCTGCGCCGCCCGGTGATTACCGAAAAATCGACCATTCAGGCGGATGAACTCGGCCAGTATGTATTCGAAGTTCACCCGGAAGCCAACAAAATCCAGATCCGCGAAGCTGTCGAACTCATTTTTGACAAGCGCGTGAAGAAAATCCGCACCATGCGTATGCCCGCCAAACGTGGGCGCCGTGGGCGCACGTGGTACATGCGCAAGCGCGAATGGAAGAAAGCTATCGTCACGCTGCAAGACGGCGAAGGCGAAATTGAACTGTTCAACGTCTAAGAGGAAAGCGAACGATGGCAGTTAAAGTATACAAGCCCACCAGCGCCGGTCGGCGCGACATGACGGGCCACAGTTTTGAAGAAATCACAAAGTCCAGGCCAGAGCGCTCCCTCACGGAACCCATCCGTAAGAAGGGCGGGCGTAACAACACGGGGCGTGTGACCGTGCGTCATCGCGGCGGCGGCCACAAGCGACGCTATCGTATTATAGACTTCCGCCGCAACAAGTTCGATAGCACTGCCGAAGTGCTGGCAATCGAGTACGACCCCAACCGTACCGCCCGAATCGCGCTGGTACAGTACGAAGACGGCGAGAAGCGTTACATCATCGCGCCCATCGGCCTCAACGTTGGCGATACCATCGGCAACGGCGAACTGGCCCGTTTGCGCCCCGGTAATGCCCTCATCCTGAAGGACATTCCACTCGGTACACAGATTCACAACATCGAACTGTATCCGGGACGTGGTGGGCAGATCGCACGCTCTGCCGGTACATCGGCGCAGCTTGTGGCGAAGGAAGGCAAGTACGCGCTGGTGCGTCTGCCATCTGGCGAAGTCCGCCGCATCAACGACCAGTGCATGGCGACCATCGGCCAGGTGGGTAATACCGACCACGGCAACATCAAGCTGGGCAAGGCTGGCCGCCGCCGCTGGATGGGCTGGCGCCCGGCAGTACGTGGTACGGCAATGGATCCCGCCAGTCACCCCCACGGTGGTGGTGAGGGACGCACGGGTATCGGCATGAAGGCACCGAAGACCCCGTGGGGCAAGCCAGCACTGGGCAAGCGCACGCGCAAGAACAAGCGCACCAGCAACTTTATTGTTCGTCGGCGTGGCAAGCGTCGTTAGTAAAGTGAGTTGTTAGCTCTGAGTTCCAGAGTGTGCGTGGGCAGCAGGGGCACAGTGCGCTGTACCCCTGCAACAACCATCGGTTGCGCCATAACGCCCGGTCTGGATAACCGGCTGACAGCACGAGAACGAGGAGTCATTTTATGTCACGTTCACTGAAGAAAGGGCCCTTCATTGAGCCCAAACTTCTGGCAAAGATCGAGAAGATGAACGAGGGCGGCAAGAAAACGGTTATCCGTACCTGGAGCCGCGCCAGCACCATCTTCCCGCAGATGGTCGGGCACACCATTGGTGTACACGACGGTCGTAAGCATGTGCCGATCTACATCAGCGAGAATATGGTCGGCTACAAACTCGGCGAATTCGTCCCCACCCGCACGTTCAAGGGGCACGACTTCGAAGAGAAGAAGAGAAAACGCTAGGGGCCGGGGAGTAAATTCACATGGAAGTACGGGCACACACAAAGTACCTGCCGATCTCCTCGCAAAAACTGCGCCTGGTCTGCGATCAGGTACGGGGTATGGACGCGGAAGAAGCACTGATCGTACTCAAGTTTATGCCGCAAAAGGGCAGTGACCTTGTGTACAAAACGCTGTACAGCGCCATCTCGAACGCGGTCAACAACTTCGACATGGATCGTGAAGAACTGGTCATCACGCAAATCTTTGCGGATGAAGGGCCATCCATGAAGCGTTACAAGGCTGGCGCACGCGGGCGTTACAAGCCGCGTGTACGCCGCACCGCACACCTCACTGTATTCGTGGAAGAGCGCGAGTACGACGAGGACGAATACGATGAAGATGACGTAGTGACGACTGCTGCACCTGTTGCCGCCGCAGCCCCTACCGCCGTTGCCGAAGCACAGCCGGCGGTTGAGGAAGACGTGGCGGAGGAAGTTGCAGTGGCGCAAGAAGAAACCGCAGAAGCAGCCGAAGAAACGGTTGAAGACGCACCGGCAGACGACGCCGAAAACGCGGAAAACAAGACCGAAGGCAAGGAATAAACTTATGGGACGCAAAGTACATCCGGTCGGGTTTCGCCTGGGCGTAAACCGCGATTTTGACGCACGCTGGTACGCTGAGGGCGGTCGCTACGTAGACCTGCTGCACGAAGACCGCATGATCCGTGACTACATCAAAAAGGAAACGGCACAGGCGGGTGTCGCTCGCATCGAAATCGAGCGCTTCCCGAACCAGGTCGTGATCTACATCCACACCGCCCGCCCCGGCATCGTCATCGGGCGCAAGGGCGAAAGCGTAAAGCAACTGCGCACTGTGCTGGAGCGCAAAACGAGCAAGAAGGTCAAGATCGAAGTCCAGGAAATCGAAAAGCCTGACCTTGACCCGCAGCTTGTGGCAGAAAGCATCGCAGACCAGCTCGAACGCCGTATCGGTCACAGCCGCGCCATGAAGCGTGCCGTGGGCCAGTGTATGCGCCAGGGCGGGCTGGGCATCCGTATCGAAGTTGGTGGCCGTCTGGGTGGTTCAGATATGGCTCGCCGTGAATGGCAGAGTGAAGGGCGCATCCCGCGTAACACCCTGCGTGCCAACGTAGAGTTCGGCAAAGCAGAGGCCCTCACCACCTTCGGGCGCATCGGTATCAAGGTGTGGATCTACAAGGGCGACATCCTTGATGAACCTGAAGAAGAAGATCGCGGCTCTTACGTCAGTAAGTAGGCCCGCAGAGGAGACACGACAATGTTAATGCCAAAGCGCATGAAATATCGCAAGCAGTTTCGCGGGCGCATGAAGGGCAAGGCCTATCGCGGTAGTAAGGTGGCGTTCGGGGAATACGGGTTGCAGGCCCTTGAGCCAGCATGGATTACCGCCCGCCAGATCGAAGCCTGCCGCCGTGCAATGGTTCGCTACATTCGCCGTCGCGGTAAAATCTGGATTCGCATCTTCCCGGATAAGCCGGTGAGCCAGAAAGCTGCCGAAACCCGCATGGGTAAGGGTAAGGGTTCTGTTGAATTCTACGTGGCCGTGGTCAAGCCCGGTCGCATCCTGTTCGAGATGGGCGGTACCAGTGAAGAAGTAGCCCGCGAGGCGCTCCGTCTGGCATCGCACAAACTGCCCATCCGCACCAAATTCGTCACCCGCATTGACCCCATCAGCGGTCAGGAGGTGAAATAATCATGGTGATGACGGCAGAAGAAGTACGCGAAATGAGCACGGAAGACCTGCTGGACGAACTGGAAGACCAGAAGGAAGAACTGTACCGCCTGCGCTTCCAGAAGGCCACCGGGCAGCTTGAAGACGTGAACCTGCTGCGCTACACGCGCCGCACCATCGCACGCATCAAGACGATCATCCGTGAACGAGAACTGGCTGCGGAAATTGCCGCAGAGGAGCAAACCGATGGCGAATAACCGCAAGCGGCTGCAGGGCCGCGTGGTAAGCGACAAAATGGACAAAACCGTCGTCGTAGAAATTGAGCGCAGCAAGCGCCACCGCATCTACGAAAAGACGCTCATCTCCACCAAAAAGGTGATGGCGCACGACGAAAGCAACGCAATCCCGATGGGCGCGATTGTGCGCATCGTGGAAAGCAAGCCGCTGAGCAAGAAAAAGCGCTGGGTGGTAGAAGAAGTGCTGGTCGATCCCGGCAATAAGGTTGTCACTTCCGTCAGCGATGAGCAGGAAGTGCTGGAAGCTGAGCAGATTGGCGTGGAAGATGACGAAGACGTAGCAGACGAGGAGGCGTAACCCATGATTCAGGTAGAATCTCGCCTCAAGGTTGCCGATAACACCGGCGCTAACGAACTGCTCGTAATAAAAGTGCTGGGCGGCAGCAAGAAGAAATACGGTTTCGTCGGTGATATTGTCGTCGGCACTGTAAAATCTGCCAGCCCACAGGGTAGCGTGAAGAAAAGCCAGATCGTACGTGCGGTGATCGTCCGCACCAACAAAGAGTTCGGGCGTGCCGACGGTAGTTCCATACGCTTTGAGGACAACGCCGTCGTCATCCTCGCAGACGATGAGGGTAACCCGCGTGGTACCCGTGTATTCGGCCCGGTAGCGCGTGAACTGCGCGAAAAAGGCTTTATGAAGATCGTGTCGCTGGCACCAGAGACGCTTTAGGACGGAGAGAGCGACCATGCAGAGAATCAAAAAGGGCGATACTGTAGAAATTATCGCCGGTAAAGACAAAACGTTCCGTGGCGAAGTGCTCGAAGTACAGACGAAGTACAACAAAGTTGTCGTCGAGGGCATGAACATCGCCAAAAAGCACCAGCAGGCCCGTCAGGGCGCGGGTGGGCAGCAAGTCCCGGCACAGATTTTGGACTTCCCGGCCCCGCTGGATGCCAGCAACGTAATGCTGGTATGCGAGAGCTGCGACCAGAAGACCCGTGTGGGCTTCCGGCTTAACGAAGACGATATGAAGGTGCGCTACTGCAAAAAGTGCGACGCCGACATCGACAATCCGTAGTGCGTGGAGAGTAAATAATGGCATACAACCCGACACACGAAAAATACCTTGAGGTGGTTGTCCCCGCGCTGATGGACGAGTTCAAGTACACCAACGTGATGCAGGTACCGCGCATCACCAAGGCTGTGTTGAACATCGGCGTTGGCGAGGCCATCGACAATCCAAAATCGCTGGACGGCGCTGTAGCTGACCTGCGCCTGATTACCGGCCAGCAGCCGG
>JBCCQC010000034.1:0-13971 GCA_039024535.1 Chloroflexota bacterium | reverse complement strand
GTGTCAATCCGGCTGGTTTTCGAGAAATCAGCCTGAACGAACGCGACGCTTTCCCATGGCCGCCACTGGATGATACGACAAACATCTTCGTTATAGGGGGTTCAACCACATTCGGATATAATGAAGTCGGAAAAGCTACCATTCCGGCATGGTTACAGAGCAAACTGCGACGTATGACAGCTTCTGAAGATATTTATGTCTACAACTTCGGTACACCTGCATACGATAGCTCGCATGAGTACTTGCGCTTTAAAGCACTTCTTGACCAGGGAATTGTGCCAGATATTGCAATATTTATTAGCGGACTGAACGACTTTTCGAGGCTTGCCCGTACCGACAAAATCAGCCAGCAAGAGCAACTCTGTTCAAACTTCAATAGCACACAGCGTAAAATTCGAAATACAATTTCGTGCAATCCAGAGGAATTATGTTTGCCAGTTGCTCAGTTATTCAACCATTTCCCTGAAAATGCGCCCACCCCAACTGTGACACAGCTTGAAATCCCCGCTGATGATGATGAGGAAACAAATACACAGGTCATCCTCAACTGGCTGGAAAATAAGCAACAAATTGAAGCCCTAGCACAATCCGCGAACGTACCTGTACTCTTTGTTATCCAACCCGTACCAGCCTACCAATATGATTTAAGCTATCATCTCTTTGCAGATTCAATGGATGACATCAAGAGCATCAGGCGTGCCCACTGGGGATATGAGATCTGGAATGAAATGTATGAAGACCCCTCATCAGACTGGGTTGATAATGTTTTAAACCTTTCTCAGATTACCAGCGAAAAGCAAGAGACAATCTATGTTGATACTGTACATTACACACGATGGTTTATGGAAGAACTGGCATGGGTAATTAGCACAGAACTCGTTGACCGTGAGCTACTCACCATACCTTTACAGGAAAACCATGCCATACGCCTGACACTCAGAGAACCCCCGGCAGATGATTCAGTTCACACTGATTTTGAACTGGCAGGTTGGGCATTAGATACGGGCGTTGATCGAGGAGATGGCACAGGTGTAGACTACGTTGAGGCTTTTGTAGGGTCAGAATGCAGCGGCCAGTCACTTGGCACAGCAGTTCCGGCAGTTCACAGGTGGGATGTTGTAACTTATTTCGGGCTGGATTCCAGTTTCAGCCACAGTGGATTTCAAATGACAATCGACGATATAAAACCCGGCCCGTTCACATTCACAGTATGTGCACACAGTTCAAAAACACAATCGTTTGAAACCGAGATCACACGAACCATAACTGTTATCGAATAGCCACACATACCAGCTTGTAGTATTCTGTTCTGGTAGAAATTCCGACGACATTATACAGAACATGGCATGGGGCACAGCATCAACTGTGCCCCCATGCGTATTTGAGATAGAGGGGCTATTCGTAGGAGATGGCTTCGCGGATGCTGATCTGGGTCGCGTTTTGTGCCGGGAGCACACTTGCCACGGCAGACACCACCAGAATAATCAGCAGCCACCACATCGGCGCAGCAAACGTCAGAATGTAGCTGAAAGGTCGCTCTCGCACGACAATACCCAGCAATTGCCCGAAGCCATACGTCGTGGCAAAGCTGAGGATGACGGAAACAACCGCACTCAACAGGCCGATGATGGTACCCTCAGCAACAAACATCAGGCGCAGCGCATTGGTCGATGCCCCTACAGAGCGCATCACACCGATCTCGCGGGTGCGTTCCAGCACACTCAGGCTCATGGTACCGGCCAGGCCCAGCCCGCCCACAATCGCAATGATAATCGCGGTAATCAGCAGCAGGCTGATGATAATGTCGAAGGCATCCAGCAGCGCATCGGTTTGCTCGGCAAGCACCAGCGTACTCTGCACGTCCACATCCAGCCGCTCGAACACAACAAACAGGTCAGATTCCATCTGCTGCTGGAACGCCAGATTGCTCTGTGTGGTGCCCACGTTCAACTGGTTTGCCTGCCCCTGCAATCCGCTGAAGCGTTCCACCGTTTCATAGTAGGTGTAAACCGGCGACCCACCCAGTCCGGGCGCATCATTACCCCACACCACGCCAATAATGTTGAAGTCCTGCTCATCACCGTTGTAATCCAGCGTGATTGTATCGCCCACTTTCAGGTCGGGTTCGCTCTCCAGCACAAGATGGTTAATCACCAGATCAAAACGGTTGATGTCGTTCGGATCTGATAGCCACACACCCTCTTTGATGTCCGGGATGATAAAGCTGGAGTTATGCGGCACACCAATCAGCCCGATGCCCTCGCCCTCAATGTTACCGGGCCGCACCCGATTCACCGATACACTCAGCCAGCCTTCTGTGGCAGCCACACCCGGCGTTTCCTGCACACGGCGCTGCAACCCATCAGAGTTATAGTAGCCCGTCAGCGTGAACCCAACGTCGTAGTTCGTCATCTGCACCAGTTCAGACACATCCTCGCGCACAGACTGTCTCACGTTCACAATCGCCATAAATACCGCCCCGGCCAGCACCAGCGTAATCATCGTCATCAGCAGGCGAATTTTGCGCCGGAACGTGTTACGGACAGAGAGCAGCATTGGCGTGGGCAGGCCGCTCAGTTTTGCCAGCAGCACGTCAATCGGGTTGTTGCTCACAGACGGGTTGTAGTCGCTAATAGCTTCCCGTGCCGTGATGCCCGTGCCACTGAGCACCGGCCCCACAGCGAAAATGAGCGGGGCCATCAGCGCCACAATGATTTCTACGGCGATGATGAACGATGGCAGCGTCAGAATATCCATATTGGCGTTGAGTGTGTCACGACCCAGAAACAGCGTAATGGCACGGGCTACCGCACTGCTGAGGGGCAGCGCCACCACAACCGCCAGCACACCAAACACCGCCACCAGTGCCACGTAAATCGCAATGATCTGCGGACGAGACGCACCAATGATCTTCATGATGCCGATCTGCTTTTGCTGCTGCGCCAGCAAGCCGGAAATCGTGTTAATCACCAGAAAGCCGCTCAAAATCAGCGACAACGACCCCACACCCAGCAAAATCGCCGTAATACCCGCCACGTTATCCGCAGCCCAGTGTTCCTGTTCTTCTACGACGCCCACGCCTGTCACCAGCACGCCCAGCCGTTCAAGATCGTCGGCAATCCCATCAGCAAATGCAGCCAGATCACCTGCTGCTGCGCGATCTACACGCAGATACAGCGTATTGTAATCCGCAGACAGGCCCATGCCGTACAGCGTCCGCGTGGAGGCATACACACGGATCACATCGGAGATGAAACCGGGTTGTGCATTCACGTCATGGACGGTACCAGCAACCGGCAGCGTATAGATTTCCTCGTCGCCAATCTCAAACGTCAGCGTATCACCCACATCCACACCCAGCTTTTCTGTAAAGCTGCGTTCCACAGCAACTTCATCACGCGGCGGCGGGAAAATACCAGCTTCCGCCGTGATTCGGTTCACGGACACATCAGAAATACTGTCATAGGCATAGATGGACACGTCGAACACGTCATCGTCTGTGATGATTTCTTCAGCGTAGAGTGCAAATCCCTGTGCATCCAGCACACCGGGCTGGCGTGCTGCCCAGCGCACAATATCATCGTCAAAGTTGGCGATGCCGATTTCCACGTCAAACGGCGCAGACTGCACAAAATCATCGTCTAGATTAAGCAGCAGGTTGGTACGCGTGGCAAACAACCCGCCAAACGCAATCACCCCCACAGCAATGGACGATACCACCAGCATGGTACGCCCCTTGTTATTCCACAGGTCGCGGTAGACCTTACGCCATCTCGGACTCAGCATAGCCCTGTTCCTCCTCAACTGGCGCATGGTGCCCGTTTTCACTGAAGCTATGGTTGATGGAACCGGGTTTGCTATCGCCAACCAGCTTGCCATCCGCAATCGTAATCAGACGGCGGGTACGGTTCGCCAGATCATTGTCGTGCGTCACCATCAGGAACGTTTTACCCTCGTCCACCAGCTTCTCGAACAGTTCGAAGACGGCATTGGCCGTTTTGCTGTCCAGCGAGCCGGTCGGTTCGTCGGCCACGACAATGGGTGGGTCATTTGCCAGCGCACGGGCAATCGCCACACGCTGCTGCTGGCCGCCAGAAACCATCGTCGGGAGTTTGTTGGCGTTTTCGGCCACGTCCATCAGTTCCAGCAGGTGCATCGCCTTATCGCGGCGCTCTGGCGGGGAGTACACATTGCAAAAGTCCATCGGCAGCATCACATTTTCAACTACCGTCAGCGTGGGCAAAAGCTGGAAAAACTGGAACACCACACCCAGATTCACACCGCGCCACTGTGCCATACGGCCCTCGTTAAAGTTGTGGATGGCCGTGCCGTTGATAATTACTTCGCCGCTGGTAGGGCGGTCGATGCCGGTAATCATGTTAATGAGCGTGGACTTACCACTACCGGATTTACCCACCACACCGACGAACTCGCCGCGATCAATATTCAGGTCAATGCCCTTCAGCGCGAGGAAGTCCCCGGCCTCAGTCTTATAGATCTTCTTGATGTCCTTCAGGGTAATCAGATGGCCGTCGTGGTCATCTGCGCTGTTCTGGCTTGCTTTATTCAGTCCGAAAATTCGAAACATGGGTCGCTCTCTCTTGTTCTCTCTGTCGCCTGTTTGTGTCTGGTTCTGCACAGGGTAATTGCATGTCTGTGCGGGTCGGGCACGGGACGCCGTGCCCTCAGGTAAATTCACGGTAGGGGCGCAGCATACTGCACCCCTACAGAATATTCGGGGTTAAGATTCTGGCAGGACGATGCGCTGCCCCGGCGTCACGCCCTCTACAACTTGCGTAAAGCGTCCACTCACGCGCCCGGTGATGACGGCTACCCGGCTCACTTCCCCGGCTTCCAGAATCGTGACAAAAGTGCCATCCGGCGTCACTTCCAGATATTGCGTCGGAACCACAGTTACATCGGTCAGTTCATCTACAACGACAAGGCCGTTAGCCGTCATGCCGCTGCGAATGTCTTCACTGAACGGGTCAAGTGTCACGGTCACGCGGTACGTCGGCACGCTTTCGCCCGGAATCGGCAGCAGGTCAATCGACGTGATAGAGCCGGTAAACTCACCCTCCGGCAGTGCATCCACCGTAATATCTACGGGCATCCCATTTATCAGGTTCACCACGTCGATTTCATCCACTTCGAGGTCAACCGTCAACGTGGAGGTATCTGCCAGTGTAAGCGCCGGGATGTTGCGCGGTGGCAGTTCGCCCACTTCCAGGTTCATCTCTGTGATGATGCCATCGAACGGAGCCACAAGCTGCATATCGACTACCTGCACTTCAAGGCGCTCTACACTCAGCGCGGCCCGGTGGATGGATAGCGCCGCCAGTTCAACATCAGTGGCGTCCGGGTTCAGTGTATTTTCCAGCACAATTTCTGCGTTCGTCAGCGCCTGCACAGAGGCTCCGAATGCACTGCCAGACGGCCCCTGCTCAACCGTGCGTTCCAGTTGCAGTTCGGCCACTTCGATGCCGGTTTCAAGTTGATTCAGCCCGTCATTCAACTGGATAAGCTGGGCGTTACCGTTCTGCCCGGCATTGGTACGGAACTCCGGCCCGATCTGTTCCTGAATGTCCCGGTTAAGCTGGCCCTGCCACAGGTCGTTTTTCGCCGCTTCAATCTGGATTTCCGCAATCGCAATTTCTTCGTCGCTGGGGGCCGTTTGCCCTGCCGCCCAGTAATCCGCCTCAGCAGCGTCCAGGCCAGCCTGTGCCGCCTGTAAGTCCACATCACGCGGCGGCGCTACAATGCTGTCAAACTGGTTGCTCTGTGCATCGAGGCTGTTACGCGCACTGGCAACCGTCAGATCAAAATCAGCCATGTCCAGCATTGCAATCACATCGCCTTCGCGCACTGTGTCGCCCTCATCAAAGAAGATTTCGCTGACGGTGTAGTTATTGCCGAACTCCATCGGCACTTCACGGGCCGGGGCAATCTTGCCGGTGGCTTCCACATCAATGTCAATATCCATCAGTTGTGCTGTCGTCGTATCAAAGTTCGCTTCAATCGCTTGCTGGTTCGGCTGGTTGATGACAGCCACAGTCGCAACCAGAATGATGCCGCCGATTGCTGCAATGCCGATAATGCGTCCGAAAGTCATGATGATCTCCCTTATTCTGCTGCGGTGACGATAGCATCACCGGCGTTGAGGCCAGACGTAATGGTAAGGCCGTTGTTGGTCGGTTCACCGGTTACTACCGGGATGATTTCTACAGTGCCATCGGTGCGCACACGATTGACAGTACCATCTTCGTTGAAGAAACGTTCTGGTACTACCAGCATACTTTCTTCCACCTCTGCGCCGAAGTAAGCCGTGGCAGACATGCCCGGACGAATGCGCGGGTCAGCTTCGTTGATCTCAACTTCTACTTCATAGACGACCACACCGTTAATTTCTTCACCTTCCGGCGCAATCTTCGTCACCGTCGCCGGGAAACTCACACCCGGAAGTGCGTCCAGCGTCACAAGGGCATCCATGCCCACACTCACGTTACGGAAGTCAATTTCGTCTACGTCCACGGTTGCATTCAGCGGATCAGTATTCACCAGTTCCATCATCGTGTTACGTGCTTCTATGCGCTGGCCTTCTTCAACAACGATATTCGTCAGCAGCCCATCAGATGGAGCCAGCAGCAGCGACCGCTCAAACGCAAGCTGTGCCTGTGATAGTGCCACCTCTGCGGCCTGTACCGTCAGCGTCGCGTTATTCACTTCGAACTCCGTCGGGCCAGCCAGCACAAGCGCCAGTTCAGCCTCGGCTGCCTCAATATTCGTATACGCTGCACCAATCTGTGGCGCGTTGATGTCGCGCAGGTTTTCCGCACTCAGGCGGGCGATCTCTGCATCAAACTGTGCCGCGCCAATCTCGGCTTCCAGCAGCGTCACGCCTTCGTCCAGCATATTGCCACCGCCGCGAATACGTGCTTCACGGGCCGCCGCAACAGATTCCTGTGCAGCCGCATATTGCAGTTCCGCAATGCGAATATCTTCTTCCGTCACCTGGTTAGCGATGAACCCGTAGCTGTTCTGCGCAGCGGCAACAGCGGCCTCTGCCTGGCGCACCTCGTCGTCATCCAGCGTAATCAGGTCTTCCAGTTGGATTTCCGCAATTTCGAGGTTCACCTCAGCATCGGCTACATCAATGCGCTGGCGTTCGTTTTCCAGCACTGCAATAACGTCGCCTTCTTCTACATAGGTGCCTTCCGTGACGTACAGCGCCTCAACAAGGCCGTTCATTTCAAAACTCAAATTCACAATCTCCGCTGCTTCGATTTCGCCATCGGCGTCAATCAGGCTTTCAGAGGCAGCAGTGCGTATAATGTAGACTTCCCGGTCTTCTGCAACTGCAATGCCCGCCGGACGTTCCTGCACAACCGTAATGGCAATGGGAACACCAAAGGCGACCAGTGCTGCGAGGATCAGGATTCCTCTGGATGTCATGGGATAACTTACCTTTCACTCCATTTGCTCGTCGATGTCACTATCTAACCAGAGACCTGTGAATAGAGCATGTGAACCGTGTGATGCAGGTGGATGAGTTGTGTCACAATTGTGAGGGTTGCCATATGACTCCTGTCATGTGCAATCATGACACGCTGCAATCTACAGCGCGTGCCCGTGCATGGTACATTGCGGGCATCTTCGAACGTGTGTGTTGTGCAACCGGCGCAGCCACAAACCATACAAGGAGCAAACAGAGATGACCGTTGTATTGATTCTGGGCGTGCTGAGTGCGCTGCTATTTATTGTAAGCGCGTTTATTGCCATTGTCCGCAAAACCGTTGGTGTGAATATTGTGAGTGCGCTGCTGCTGGTAGCGGCAACCGGCCTGCTGGTGGCCGTGAGCACCCTGAATGACGGGTTCACTGTGTTCGTCATGATTAGCGCGATTGTGCTGCTGGTGGCTGGCATTGTACTGGCTGTGCTGGAGCGCAACGCAACGCAGAAGATAGGGCACGGCCTCTCCGCGATTGGCGTGGGCGTATTCATTCTGGCGGCCATCTTCGGCACACCGGCCATCCAGAGCATACTGGGCGACGCCGCAGAGCAAAACGCCGCGCTGGATCTGTCCACGCAGGTATCAGAAGCACGCGCCGCCGCCACCAACCGCAGTAACCTGCCACCCCCCGTCGCTGATGCGTCGGCTGTAGTCCCGGTCGGGTTCGAGCAGCAAACCGCCCCATCCGTGGCACAGCCAGAGCCAACCATCGCCCCCACGCCCTTCACCTTTGAACTGCCCACACCCGTTCCACCTATCTGCAACGGCATTGTGAACGCCAACCTCAACTTCCGCGAAGCACCCGACGTAAACGCAGACCGTATCGACGTGATCCCGGAAGGCGCTGTAATCAACATCTATGAGCGTGACGAAACCGGCGAGTGGCTGCGTACCATTCTGGATAACCGCAGTGGCTGGATCAGCGCATCCATCGTCACGATAGACGGAGACTGCTAACTATGAAAGGCCGCATCGCATGGGAGAACGACGAGCGCACGCTACTGAAGCTGACGATTGACGAGGCATTTACCCTGCATGAATTGAGTGAACTGCGCGATGGCATGACCGCGCTTGTGCAGCAGGTGACGCACAACGTAGACGTGATGATTCTGTTCAACGCGGCGGAAATGCCACCGGGGTTCCTCGCCATGATGCAGCGCTTTGACACAGACATGCCTGCCAACATCAACCGGACATTCGTTGTGGGCGGCAACCAGATGTTCTTCAGAATGACGCGAGAGTTTATGCTGCGCTTCCGCCCTACCGACCGCCTGAAGAACCGATTGTTCCTGTGCGAAACGGAAGCCGACGCCGGAGCCATCATCAATGGATCAAAACCGGCACAGTCATTGTAGAATAGAATCGGGGTATGGTATCGCTATACCCCGGCCAGAAAATTTACCTTCAACCTTATTTTTGACTGAATAGATTTAGTGTGAGTGAAAACATGGCGACAGCTATAGCAGAACAGGACTATCGAAACGGGTACATTGAACCGGGGCTGCTGGAAGCATTCCGGTTTTACTACATTATGCGGACGATGCTGGGTGTTGTGCTGTTTACAACGTTGTGGATACAGGGGGGCGCACCCTCTGTCCTCATTGGCGCGACGATTTCGGGTTTACTCCTGCTCGGCTATCTATCGCATAACCGTCTTTGCAAGGGCATGAAGCAGTATTATCTGCCGCTGGGGTTTGCAGTGGCAACGCTGGAAACAATGATTGTAGAACTGCTGCTGCGCGGGCAGATTGTGGGGACACTGCCCTACATCGACACAATTCTACTATCACTCAGTGAACCCACAGCAGACCTTACCTCACCGTTTTTCAAGACGCTGGCGCTGGAAGCATGGCGGGTATCCCCACCGCTGTTTTTCATCCTGATCTTTGTCGCGTGGCAGTACACATTCCGCGAAGTGGTCATCTATGCCGGGGCGCTGGCAGCGTTTAACATGCTGATACCGATTGAAATTGCAGGCAACCCGGAAGCACAATTTACATTTAACCTCACCCTGAACTTTATGCGCACGATGGCGTTTTTCATGGTGGGCTATCTCATCACAAAACTGGTGGAAGCCCAGCGACAACAGCGCAAAAAATTGGTAGCGGCGCAGGCAAAAGCAGCCAACTACGCCGCAATAGTCGAAAACCTCGCCATCACCCGCGAACGCAACCGCATGGCCCGCGAAATGCACGACACACTGGCCCACACACTCAGCGCGGCCAGTGTACAGCTAGAGGCCGTCAACTCGCTGTGGCACACCGACGAACAAAAAGCACAGGCCATGCTCCAGCGGGCACTGGGCACCACCCGTAACGGCCTCACAGAAACCCGCCGCGCCCTGCAATCCATGCGGGCCTCCCCACTGGAAGAACTGGGCCTGGCGCTGGCAATTAAAGAGCTTGGCGAAACCACAGAACGCCGCTGTGGTAGCGATGTCACCCTGAACGTGTCGGAGAACATCGAGGAACTGCCTGCCGAGATTGAACAGACGATCTACCGCGTCGCGCAGGAAGCACTCGAGAACGCTGTGCGCCATGCCAACGCAAAAAACGTCACTGTAAACCTGCATCAGGTAGATGACAGCATCTGCATGGCCATCTACGACAACGGTATGGGCTTCGATATGACGACCGTGGATACGAACGGTCACTACGGGTTAAAGGGTATGATGGAACGTGTAGACGCCCTCGGCGGCGACCTGCAAATTGACAGCACACCGGACTACGGCACACAGGTTCGGCTGATGATGAGGGCATAACGATGATTCGTGTATTGATCTGCGATGACCAGATGATTGTGAGCGAGGGCCTGCAACTGATCCTCGAAACTGACCCGGATATTGAAGTAGTCGGCGTGGCCCAGGATGGTGCCGAGGCTATCGAGAAGCTGCCAACTGTGAAACCTGACATTGTGCTGATGGACTTGAAAATGCCGGGGATGAATGGCATACACGCCACGCAGGTCATCCGCCGGGACTTCCCGGACATCCCCGTGCTGGTGCTTACCACATTTGACGCCGACGAGTGGGTATTTGATGCCGTGCGCAGTGGCGCATCCGGCTATCTACTGAAAGACTCCCCGCGTGACCGTCTGCTCACAGCCGTAAAAGAGACTGTGGAAGGTAAAACACACATCGACCCCTCCGTAGCAGGGAAAATCCTGAGCGAGTTCAACCACGGTGGGGCCTCACAGGTCGATACCTCCATCGCAGAGAAGCTGAACGACCGTGAGCTGGAAATCCTCCGGCTGATAGCCAGCGGCCTGACCAACGCGGAGATTGCAAGGCGGCTGCACCTGAGCGAGGGCACCGTCCGTAATTACGTGAGTTCGGTGTTTACCGCGCTTGGCGTCTCTGACCGCACACAGGCGGCGATACTTGCGCTGCGCTATGGCATTGCGGATCTCTAGACGAGACCAATCCACTACACATAGAGAAGAGAATAATACTCATCGCCCTATAGCAGTGAGGCCAGCAGAGTCAGTCGATCACTTCCGGGGCACGCTTGATGTCCTCATCGGTGAACAGATCAAACTCATCGTAGCTGGTACTGCTAAACTCTGACACAACGGCCCCCTCCGGGCCACCCTGGAACCAGTGCCATGTCTCCGGCGGGATGGTGTACTGCTCTCCCGGCTTCAATACAACCTCATGCCACACGGTATATGTATTCTTGCGGTTCTCTGGCGGGGTGGCCTTCGGGCTTTCTGCCGGGTCGCCTTCAACATACAGGTAAACTTCACCCCACCGGCAGCGGAACGTCTCGGTTTTGCCGGGGTAGTTGTGCTGTGGGATAGGCGGGTGCTTGTGTTCCGGGCAGGTCTGCTGCGGCATCAAAATCAGTTCCTTGCCACAGTACAGGTCATTGTTGATGTAGGTAATCAGGGCCAGCCCGGTGCTTTCGTACTCGCCGAGGCCGAGGTCGGCAATCTCGATGTTTTCCTGTTCCTCGTCGGTGAGCACAATCCCGACCTTATCCAGGTAGTCCATTGCAATCTGCTGGTATTTTTTCAGTTCTTCGCGTGTAACACCCATGAAATAATCCTCTGTTATCGTCAGTATTTTTGTATGCTGCCAAAAATGTTGTTTTGCACGGTTATAAACCGCACCGGGTCGGATTACCAGAATACGTTTATGGGTTCCCCGCCGCCAGCACAGATACAAACACCAGCACCAGCGCAATCACCCACAGCACCGCCACAGCAACAACACCCGCTGTCATCCACGGGCGCTTACGGCGGCGCACCGGCTGGTACGGCCTCACGGTGTGATTCGTGGAGACTTTCGCCCGCCCGACCTCGTGCTTTGTATACGCCTCCTCGTCCACAGCGGGGAGTTCTGCCGTTACAGGCGGCACATAGTTCAGGTAATGCACATTCGCCGGAATATCCACCGCACCGCGCACATCCGCCATAAACTGCGTCAGATCAGTGTAGCGGTTAGCGCGGCTACCCAGCGCCCTTGTAAATATCGCGTCCAGCGCGTCCATGTCTGCACCGCGCAGGCTACCGGGGAGTTCACCCTCTGTCAGTGTGGTGGGCCTGCGCCAGTTGCCACTCAGCAGGCGGGTTTTCATCGTCTGGCGCGTTTCGGTAAAACCCTCGTTGATCTCCACGGGTTGCAGCACGGCATGTCGCCCGAACAGCATTTCATAGGCCACCAGCGCAAATGCAAAGTTATCGTGGAGTTCATCAGTCGGCGCGTCGTCTTCCGGCTGCATGTAGATGCTTGTGCCCACGTCACGGCGGGCATTACGCGCACGCTGCACAGCGATAGACACGCTGAAGTCGATAATGAACGGGTGCCGTGTGTGGTGAATATTCGATGGCTTGATGTCCCGGTGGATAATGCCCCTGCTGTGAACCGCGCCAATCGCGCGGGCAATCGTATCCAGCAGCGTCAGCCGCTGCATCACCGTCAGCAGCATCACCTCCCCGGATTGTATCTGCGCAGCCCAGCTTTCGCCCTCAATGTACTCCATCACAAGGTAGGGCCGCTCAAAGTTGAGGTTATAGCCGAACAACGCCGGAATGTGTGGCGTGCCGTTCAAAATTTCCAGCGCCTGGATCTCGTTTTTGAAGCGGGCATAATGTTTGTCGGCGTCCGGGGTGTTCAGCAGGTGCGCGTTCATAAACTTGACAGCAACAGGGCGCGTACCCTCAAATGCTAGCCACACCTCGCCAGATGACCCCACGCCAACCTGTTTATCCAGCGTGTACGGGTCAATATAAACGCCGCGCTCCAGCATAGATTACACCTGCGTGGCGTAAGCACGGGTATCACCCGGCAGCACAAACCGCACCGTCACCGCACTGCCAAACTGCACCACATCGCCATTGTAAATGCGTTCTTCCTGCCCCGGCGTCAACTGCTCGAACACCTCACCGCGCCGGATGCTGGTACCATACGAGCTTTCGGTATCCATAATGTAGAACTCGTTGCGCTCCGGGAAGCCGTGGAACACCGCGTGCCGCCGGGAAACACTGCGTTCATCCAGCGAAACCATAATGTTCTGGTCAGGGTTATAAAAGCGGCCCACACCAAAATCATTCGATGGCAGGTTGATCTCACTGACGTTGGGCAGCCCACCCAGCACCACCATCTTCGAGCGGAAGATATTGCTCTGCACACTCAGTTCCTGTGCTTCGCTTCCACGCGCAGCATAGTTCACGTTGATGCTGTTTTCCGGGTTCGTTGGCATCACGGGAGAATCTGGCAGTTTGCGCTGACGCCGACGGCGGCGCGGTTGTACGTTGGCATTCAGGTAGCTGAAGTAGATCAACTGGAACACGAACACAATTGCCAACGAGATAGGAATCAGCCAGTAAAATGTACCCTGGAAGTACCGCCAGCTATCCAGCAATAAGCCTGTCATGGTGTCAACCTTCTACAGTGTGCGCTGTCAGGGTAGGGACGATTGTGTTACCTCCCTACGGAGTCGCTCATTGTGATGTGCCACAAATGCTTGTGATAGCACCACATGCAATGCTACACTTCACTATATCGTAACTGTCAATCAGTCGCTACAGGGGACGGGTATGGATCGAGGAGAAATCTACGCAAAAATCACGCAGATGCGCGAGGCATCATCCACCATCGGGCGCAGCGCGGCCAATGTGCGCGACTGCATCGAGGCGGTAGATCACGAGGTATGGTCACTTGGGGCAGATCGCTTTATGAGTGCCGGTGCGGAGTCGTTCCGGGCAGAGTACATGCGCCTGAAGCCAAAACTGAGCGAAGCATTTGACCAGCTTGCACTGTTCCAGGACAAGCTCAACGCCAGCGCCGACGACATCGAAGCCGCGTCCCGTTCTGGCAGGAGTTAACGTCAGTGGCAAAAATACATTCGACTCGTAGGGGCGAGGCCATGCCTCGCCCTGGTCTGTTCTCTGAATGGAATTTTCGTGGTAGGGGCATGGCACGCCATGCCCGTGGGTTTGACATGTCAAACCCCTACCCG
>JBCCQC010000033.1:0-14083 GCA_039024535.1 Chloroflexota bacterium | reverse complement strand
TCTACATAGGCAAGTATGTCATATTCGCCGGTTTCTGGCGCGGCAATCTCCGTCTCAGAGTCGATGGTTTCGGTAAAGCCTTCCTGCCAGATGACCTGCCCACCGGGGGACACCACCCAGACCACCACCATGCCACGCAACAGGGTGATGTCGTAGGTCACGACAAGGTTGTTGCCCGCTGCCACGGCATGTGTGTACCGCTGGTTCACGGTTGGCGGCACGGTTGGCGTCAATGGTGATGGCGTGCCGGGAACCACTTCGACCGACTGGCTGCTGTTTGCGGGGGTACTGGTGACGGAAATTACGGAGCCGCCCCCGCGTGACCCCACGCCGACAGAACCGATGCCGGTGCCACCACTGGCGGGGGCTTCTGTTACCTCCCGCACGCCCACGGGTGCGACGCCGCGCTGTGTGTTATTCGATGTGCTGCCGCCTGTGTCGTTCTGCACGCTGGCACTGCCGCCCACACTGCCGAACCCGAACCCACCATTACCGGCGGTGCTGTTTTGCGTAACGGGGATGGTTGTAGGCAGTGCCTGGTTCACCGGGGTGAACGTGGGCAGGCTGGTAACTGTGGGGCGCAGCGTTTCTGTGGCCGTTGGCACCGTGGTATCGGTTGCGGCGGGGGCCTCTGTCGCGGCGGTCGGGGTGAGTGCCGCCGGAGGCGCTGTAAACGTACAGGCCAGCAGCGGGGCACAGATCACCATAAAAAGCACAATATTTTGCACAGCAGTCTGTCTCAATTTCACAGTTCGTTACTGTCAGGTATTATAGTGACGAGTGGAAGATAGCGCTATGGACACCCCGTGAAAAATTACCGACAGGGGGTATAAAAGTTATATATAAGGTTACGTTACTTACCGGGCTACGCTCTAAAGTGTGACCGGTATAACCTCCAGCACGACCAGCACAACGAAAATCCAGCTCAGTATATTCAACGCCACGCCCCACTTCCAGTTACGCTCTGCGACCAGAAACAGAAACGGGGTGACAGACGCCATGTAATAGTATGGGGCAATGCAAAGTGTGGCCCCCACGCCCCACAGCCTGTCGCCATCGCGCCATGTGCGCCACAGCGCATAGCCGCCCAGCGGTAGCAGCCATGGGAACAGCGTTGCGTTGCGTTCGGGGCCAATGTCAAGTTGTCCGAACATCGCGTTGATCCACTCCGGGTAGATGAGGGTGCTTACGATAGCAATCACGGCTGCCGGGGCCAGCAGGATAGCCCGTTTGCGCCATGTTTCCGCGTTTTTCAGGTCTGCCAGGATGCTGAATACACCGACCTGCGGCTTGGCACTATTGAGCACTGCCCCTACACTGCCACCCATTACGATGCCAATCCATGAAACCCAGTCGATATTGGCGTAGACAGTGAGCGCGATAAATGGGAAGCTGGTGCCTACAATCGCCAGCAGGTAGGGTTTACGCGCTTTCACACTGGCCCAGATGAGCACCAGCGGCGTGAATGCCATTGCCAGCCACCAGGGTACCCAGAAGAACGGCGCCAGTGGCAAAAACAACCACGGCGGGTTTACATATACCAGATCATATGGGTTCTGTCCCGTCCAGATGGCACGCACCATCGGTAAAAATGTCTGATCCCAATCGTTCATGCTATATCCCCCGGTCAATGATGCCGTTGAAGGCCAGTATAAACACCGCCCAGCTTGCCGCGTTCAGCGCAAGGCCCCACTTCCAGTTTTTACGGGCCACAAAGTAGATAAGCGGTGCCGGGGAGTAGATGAGGAAGTAGGGCGCGATGCAGGCAGTGGCTGCCACGCCCCACATTTTTTCGCCAGTGCGCCATGCCCGCCAGATGAAGTACCCCCCCAGCGGCAGCAGCCACGGGAACGGTGCCAGATTGCGATCCCCGGCAATGTCCGTTGTACTGAACATGTTGCCAATCCACATCGGGTACAGCAGCGTCATTGCGCCACCGATGATGGCGACTGGCATGAACAGCTTCACGGTATTCTGCCAGTCACGGGCACGCCACAGATCGCCCAGTTCCGCGAAAATGGAAAAGATGCCGATCTGTGGTTTGGCACTGTTGAGGAGTAGACCCACCGGGCCGCCCAGTGCCACACCAACCCACGCCACCCAGTCTGGCCCGGCATAGGCAGACAGGCTGATGAATGACCAGCTTGTGCCCACGATGAGAATGAGCCAGATGTTTTTGTCGCGGTAGGCCAGCCACAGTAGCACCAGTGGCAGGATAGCCATCGCCAGCCACCACAGTACCCAGAATAAGGGGGCCAGCGGCAGCCACAGCCACGGCGGGTTCACGAACGGGTCGCTACCCGCAGGCCCGAGGTCTGTGTAGGGGTTTACGCCCGTCCACATGGCCCGTACCACATGAACGAAAAACCGCCCCCAGTCGTTAAAGCCCTCGTTTATGTGATGTGCTCCCACTGGTTGTTGTTCTGATGGCTGCGTATGGCAGCATCCAGTACCTTCTGCACTTCGGCGCCCTCGCGCAGGTCGGGGCCATTCGGTAGGTGGTCATCGGCAACGGCTCTTACAAATGCACGGGCCATCGTGTTTGACTTCTGGAACAGGTCGGCGTACATATCGCGCGGGTTGGCGCGGCTGACCTGTGGGGGCCAGTGAATATCCGGGACGTGGAGTTCTGTGGGGGCGTCGTCGCCATGTTGTGCGAATTGCAGGCTGAACTGTGTCGAAAAATCGTTGTAGTAGTAGAGGGTGCCCTTGCTCCCACTGATCTCGATTGCCTGTTTTTGACCGCCTGTTTTTGCCTGGTGCGATACCATCGTTACATGGATAATACCGGGCGTGCCATCTGTGAACTGTAAGTTGATAAATGCCTGGTCGCTTGCCCGGTACTGCCCCGGGATACCCGGACGGGGCACGGTAATGGGCAGGTTTGCACTCACGGCGGCAATATCGCCCAGAAAGGCACGCGCCAGAGATACCGCATGGCTGCCAATATCAAACAATGCCCCTTCGCCTCCCTGCCGACGGTCAAAGCGCCATGCAGGGTTGCCAGTGATGCCCGTTGCGGAGTTGTGGCGCAGGTTGAGACTGTAGGGTGTGCCCACTATGCCCTGTTGCATGAGCGTAGCAATATAGCGATGATGTGGATAAAACCATTGTGTGAATGCTGTCATCCCGATCAAATTACGACGTTCGGCTTCGGTTGCCATTGTGTCTGCATGGACGTAGTTAAGCGCGAGGGGTTTTTCGCACAGGACATGCAGATCATTTTTGAGCGCGTGCATGGTAATGGGATAGTGCGTATGATTCGGTGTCACAATAATCACCGCGTCAATGTCGCTATCGAGTAAATCGCGCCAGTCTGTATAGACGTTGGGGATGTTCCAGCGGCGGGCAAAATCGTGGGTGCGGTCGTGGTCACGGGCACACACGGCGGTTACAGCGCCGTCCGGGTGATTTTTGAGTGCCTGCATGTACATGCGCTCTGCCCATGCGCTGGTGCCGATAACCCCCACCCGTACTGTCATGTTGCCGTCCTCAAATTTTGCTGTCGTCACCTGTCCTGTTCGGAGTATAAATGCACAGGGGAAAGGCTACAAATGCAAATTGTGTGCTGGCCGAACTTCCATGCCCCCACGAGTGAGTAGGGCAATCGCAGGGCGAAATCTTCGCGCATATCCATTATAGTGATGTGTTCCGGGCAGTGTCATACGGCCCGGTGACTGAACACAACACGAGAGGACAACATGACGTTGACAAAACCAGGACGCATCCTGATAGCTATAACTGTGGCGCTGCTGGCGGTGATTGCCATGACAGCCCTGTTTACCCCTGTACTGCTGGCACAATCTGACCCGACGGTGGAGGCCGCCGTAAATGCCGCCTTTACACAGACAGCACAGGCCGGTGGTGCAGAGCAGACGCAGGCTTTCCAGCAGACGGTGGATGCTGCGCTTGCGGCGACTGTTGCAGCACAGGCTGCCGGGGCACAGCCCACCACCACCCCGGAACCGGAACAGCCCATCACTGAACCCACTGTTGAAACTGCTGGTGACGCTATCCCCGCCCCGGTGGTGAACGCCGCACAGGGCATCAGCGTGGTGCGGGTGCTTACGGGGCACACGGACGCGGTTAATGCTGTGAGCCTGAAGGGTGAAAGCCGTGTCGCCACTGCCGGTTCTGATGCAACGGTGCGTGTGTGGGATCTGACGACGGAGGGTGAGCCGCTGGTGCTGGACTTTGATACCAGTGTGCTGGATGTGGCGCTGAACCCGGCGTTAGATGAAGTGATTGCTACTGGCACAGACGGCCAGGTGTACCGCTACGATACCACCACGGGCGATCTGCTAGGCAGCAGCCCCTATCCGCTGCCTGCTGATAGTAATCTGACCAGTGAGGGTGCGTTGATTGTCGGCTTTAGCGCGGACGGCACGCAGTTCGCTACGTTTGATTTTGCGGGCTACCTTGCCATATGGGAAAACGACAGTGACACCGCTACGACATTCGGGCCGTTTAACTTTGCGCTGGTCGATTTTGCTGGTAGCCAGGTGGCTTACACTACGCCAGACGCCCCGGATACGGTCAATATTGCCTCGCTGGACGATGTTGAGGCGGTTGTGCAGTCGTTCTCGTTCGGGACGGAATTTGCCGAGCCGATTGCCTTCAGCGATGATAGTACGCGCCTGATGATCCTCGGTGATGACGGTGCCAACCGCGTGTTCGACCTGCCTACAGGTGAGGAACTGCTCACGTTTAACTACACCGGGTTTGGTCTGTCTGCGTTCAGCCCGGATAGCAGCGTGATTGCCGACGGTGGCAGTGATGGGCGTGTGACGCTGTTCGATGGGGAAACCGGCTCACAGTTGCTCTCTGCGGCGCGGCACACTGCTACGGTGGTTGAGGTCACGTTTAATGATGAGGGTACATTGCTGGCTACGGCCAGCGACGATAACACCGCGCTGTTGTGGCAGGTGGGTGTGGCAACTGAAACAGCCGTTGTGCAGGGCGAAGGTGACACGGCAGAACGCGAAGATGGGCTTCCATCGGGGTTCCCGCCGGTGACGGAAGCGGAAGTGCAGGTTGCTGAGCAGGTGTTTGAAGGTGGGCGCATGTTCTGGGTGCAGCCGGTCAATCAGATCTGGGTGATGGTCGTTGATGGTGAGGGCAGCGGACGCTGGCTGGTGTTTGATGATAACTTCGTAGATGGTGTTGACCTCGAAGAAGACCCGGATGTTGACCCGCCGGAGGGCCAGTATGAGCCGGTGCGCGGCTTTGGCAAGCTGTGGCGAGAAAACCAGGATCTGCGCGATACCCTTGGCTGGGGTGTTACGCCGGAGTTTGGTTACGTGAGCAGCTACCGGTATGTGCCGGGTGGTGAAGTTACCGGCGGCGGTGAGTACATTGCAGGGCCGGGGTATCATGTGCTGTTCAGCCTTAACAGTGAGGCGTTCCGTTTTAACGAGAACAACGGTACGTGGCAACTGGGCGAATAACGCGCTTTAGCCAACGGGTGGGGGCGCGATGCCCCCGCCACTACCCTCGTTTTTTCTTTTGCGCTTTCTCGTCGATGACGGCGAAGTTTTGCAAGTTACCACACACGTTGCACCGCCGTGCGATCAGTTCTCCCTCTACAAACACGCGCCCGATGGTGCGCCCCTCAAAGCCGCGCTTGCTTTCTAACGGCGTTTTTTCGTAGCGGAATACAATCTGCACCTGTGACCCTTTCGCGGTGGCAATGCCCCACGAAAAATCCTCGCTGCCGCAGATGTGGCAGGGGTTGTAGGCGTGGTGGCTGACGTTAATCATGGGGCGTTGCTCCGTGGTTATGTGATTTGCCTCCATTTTGCCACAGCAGGCCAACCGTTAAAGAGAGCATATAGCCCTACCCTGAAGTGTCGGTTATAATGCCTGCGACGGTGCAGTGAAGACACCACCGTGGGTTTGCCCTGTGATTGATATTGTGGGCATCAACACGATTGGAAGTGACAACTGGAGAGGCTGGCTTTGGCGAAGGTATTAATCGTAGACGATGACAGAACGACCGTGATGCTGCTGCAAACCCTGCTGGAACTGGACGGGTTTGAGATTGAGACAGTGGGGCGTGGTGCCGATGTCATCGCAAAGACGAATGAATTCCAGCCCGATGTCATTCTGATGGACTATCACCTTTCTGACATGCATGGCGTAGACGTTTTGAGAGACCTGCGCAACCACGACGATTATTCGACCCTGCCAGTGGTTATGGCAAGTGGCAAAGACGTGGCTGATGAGGTGATGGCGGCTGGCGCGAACAAATTTCTGGTCAAGCCATTCGAACCGGACGAACTTCCACCTTTATTTAACAGCCTGATTGACGGCCAGTAACGCGCCGAACAGACAGGCGGGCCTGTAGACGTACACGCCCGTGCCTGCCGCCCACATTTTTGGCCCCCGCACCACCGATATTTGCGTAGTCGTGCGGGTTGCCTGCCCTGCCCCCGTGCAAACCCCGCTGCGGTGCTTTTGCCCCACCGTCGTCTATTTGATATTCACAATTGAATCTGGAGATATTGAACCTGTGGCAAAGAAAAAGTCGAAACTGAACTGGTTTCACGTTGACTTGCACCTCCACACGCCCGCCTCGATGGACTACCACGACAAGCGCATTTCGTACCTAGACATATTGAAAAAGGCCGAGGAAAAAAACCTGGACATCATCGCGTTTACCGACCACAACACGGTGAACGGCTATGCTGCGATGATGCACGAGATTGAACAGCTTGCTTACCTTAAAGACCTGGGCCGCGCAACGGACGAGGAACAACAACAGCTTAACGAGTATATGCGCCTGCTGGATAAAATTCTGGTGTTGCCGGGGTTTGAATTTACCGCGACGTTTGGCTTTCATATTCTGGGCATCTTCTCGCCAAAGACGACCATCCGCGAGATTGAGCACCTGCTGATGAACCTGAATGTGCCTGTGTCTGCCATTGAGGAGGGTAATTCTGAGGTGGGGGCGTCTTCGGACGTGACCCGAGCCTATGAACTGATTAACGCTGCCGGGGGTATTGTAATTGCGGCCCATGCCAATGCTAACCACGGGGTTGCTATGCGTGGTATGGACTTCGGCGGGCAGACGCGCATTGCCTACACGCAGGATCCTAACCTGCACTGCCTCGAAGTGACTGACCTTGGCAGCAAGCGCCGTTACAGCACGCAGCGGTTTTTTAACGGCACCAAGCCAGAATACCCCCGCAAAATGCGCTGCATCCAGGGTAGCGATGCGCACAACCTTGAAACCATCAGCGACCGGCGCGACAAGGTGATTACGCTGGGTGTGGGCGAACGTACCACCGAGGTACTGCTGCACGAACCGACTTTTGATGAACTGCTGAAGATGCTGAAAAGCAACGACTTCTCACGGTCGCGGGCCTATGAGGGTGGTGTTGACCATGATTATGTGCAGTCTGCGCGGGAGGAGGGCGAATCTATTATTCAGTCGTTCCACGAGTCGATGGCGCGGCGGGGCGGCCACATGTATGCCATCATTGCGGATGTGTGTGCCTTTGCCAATACCAATGGCGGTACGGTTTACATCGGTGCCAGCTCCGATGCGAAAAAATCTGTTGCCGGTGTGGATAAACCCGCCGAGGCGATTGACGAACTGAACCAGACGATTGGCCGTATGATTTCGCCAGAACTGAAGGCCGAGATTGACATGCTGGAAACGGCTGGCAAAACAGCGGTCGTCCGCATTCAGGTGCAGCCGGGGGATAACGTCCCCTACGCGATTGACGAATATAAAATCTACGTCCGTGACGAGAACGAAACCAATCTCGCTGTGCGCGACGAAATTGTGAGCCTTGCACTGCGCGGGGCCAACCGCGATGGGGTGTCGCTGTTTAATGCAGAGCCAGCCGCCGCTGTACTGCAAACCTCGGAGCAGGCGGCTATACCGGAGCGCGAAACCCAACCGGCGGTCGTTGTCGTAGAACCGGAGGTCGTCCATGATTTCGACGAGGAAGATGAGCCAGAAGCCTTCTACGCTGATGATGACATGGATGAGGTGGATGATGAACCGGAGGCTCTTTACGCTGATGAGGGTGACGGGGAGGCCGAAACGGAGGATGCGGCGGCGTATGTGCGGGCTGCTGTTGCGATTGCGGAAGCCGAAGCAGATGACGATGATGTAACCGAGCCAGAGCGCGAGGAAGGCGACCTGAACCCGCTGGTAGAAAACCATGCGCTGCCCCCCAGTGAACGGCCTACCGCCCCCCCGAGTGTGGGCGGGGCACTGCCGGTGGACTTCTCCGGTAATGGGGTTCCGCGTGCGGGGGTGGAAATTGTGGGTACTGAACACCGCAATGGCACCAACTACCACATTATGCGCGACCTGCGTAACGGCAACATTGTTCACAACGTCACGAAGGAATCTGCACGGCGGCTGTGGCATTATGCCATCCGCCAGCTAGAGGAAAACCCGGTTGACCCGACGATGATAGAGTGGGGCGATGATGGTGAGATCGGGCTGTGGCGGGCTTATAAGCGCGGCAATGACTACCGTTATGACCTGGTGCAGAGTGTGAATGGCAAGCTGCGCGTGTTTTATGGCGTAAGCGAAGCCGGGATGAGTGGGCGCTGGCAGCAGTTCTTAGAGCCAGACGAGGAGTAGATGCGGTTCTGTGCGGGGTTATGGGACGCCATGCCCCGCACGAGAAAGTTAATCTAGCGCATCATTTCCTTGAAGTTCCTCATGAACACATGCGCGTGGGAGGGGTTGTCTTCGAAGGCATCCTTGCCGATGGGCTGTTGCAGATAGTCGCTGTAGCCGGGTTTGTTGACCGGGGGCGGGGCGTCCATGTTGATAAACCCCATGCTCCAGTCATCGAAGGAGCGTTCTTGAATCGGGCGGCGGTAGATGATAGAGACGCCGTGGTGACGTTCGTCCTTTGAGATGCTGTTAAACAGCGCGTCTACCTTTTCTTCTTCTCCCTCAAGAACCTGTAAAAAGTTACCACCTTTGTACAGCAGCATCCCCGTAATGCCGACACTGGCGTTCCATGAATGTGACCATTCGAGAATTTTGTTCAGGTCTTTATCGGTCATATCGCGGGTTGCTGTACTGCCATAAATGAGTGTAATAAACATGTGCATTGCCTCTGCGACTTTTATGTAACTAACTGTAATTTTAAGTGTTTTTAATAGGAGGAAAAGTAATAGCACCTCAACCGCACATGAGAAATTGTACGTCATCCGCGATGTGTGTTTGCCCATAATGTATTACAGCCTCAATTATGTATGCTGATTTAACATGGTTGCATCTATTATTACAGCCAGTCAAAGCCTATCATCGGCTGCCATATAAACTGGCGGCAACATAGTTGGACGGATAGAGACGGCATGGCAAAGGTAGCTCCCGTGCTGAGGCGGCAGATAGTGATTTTTGCGTTTTATGGGGGGCTGGCGCTGCTGGCACTATCCCCGCTGCCCTTCCGCAGCACCACTCACATCCCCGGCCAGACGATGACGGATTACTTTCACTTTCACTGGAATTACTGGTGGATGCGCGAAGCACTGGCCTCACCGGAACTGACTGTTTACCGGACGGATTATGTGCTGTTCCCGGCAGAGTCTACACTGGCGCTGCATACGCTGGCCCCGGTGTGGTACCCGGTGTGGGCCGCCGCAGAGCCGCTGCTGAACAGTAACGCTGCTTTTGTGGTGATTTATGTGCTTGCGCTGGCCCTGACGGGGCATACGTTTTACCTGCTGGCGCGGCAGTTCGGGGTGGCGGCCCCGTTTGCGTTATGCGGCGGCGTGCTGCTTATGCTGTCGCCGGGGCAGATGAACGCCGTTTATATGTCTACCGTGCATTACCTGTGCTTTTTCTGGCTCCCGTTGAATTTGCTGTGCTGGCACCAGATGACGACGCACGCGGGGCACCGCTGGCGTGGCTGGTTGTGGGCGGTGCTGCTGGCTGTGACGTTGTGGGGCCTTGTCCTCACGGATTTGCAGGGGCCGATTTACAGTGGCTTTCTGCTCATTCCGCTGGGGGTGCTGACACTGGTGCAGGCCGCGTCGTGGCGGGGGCGGCTGGTACTGGCCGGATATGGTGCGGCGTCGATTGCGGTGGCACTGGTGCTGTTATGGTTTGTGGGGCCGCTGCGTCCTATCCTCGCGTTCGAACCGGGGGCACTCTCACCGGGGGATCCGGCGACGGCGTTCAGCATTTCGTTCCCGCAGGGGTTCTTCACTCGCCTGCCAGAGTACTGGCGCACGCATGAGAGTGTGTCCTATGGCTATGTGGTGGTGCCGCTGTTCCTCGCTGTGAGCGTGATTGCCGCTGCTGCCGGTCGTGCCGGGGATAGGCGCTGGTTCTGGTTTGTGGTGAGCCTGCCACCGCTGATTTTTTCTGCCGGGGCTACGGTTATGCTGTTCGGCGCAGAGTTCCCGCTGCCGTATCGCTGGCTGCACGCGCTGTTCGGTGGCATCTTTCGGCAGCCGGTGCGGTTAGCTAGTGTGTTTTACATTCCCGCGCTGATTTTTATCGGGCTGGTGATTTCCGGGTGGCTACGGAACCGCCGGGGGTTGACACATGCGGTGACAGTGGCGCTGATGCTGGTTGTGGTGGTGGATGTGCGGATGTACCAGCCGTTGCCGGTGCAGTTACCCGCCCCGGCCTATGATTTTTACCGCGACATGGCCGCCGATGGCCTCGATTATGTGGTGCTGGATGTACCGACGGCGGCGGGCAGCGGTGAGTGGATTGTGGGCAATGACGAAGCGCTGCGTACGCAGTACACGGCGCTCTATCACGGCAAAAAAACGGTTAACGGGCTGATTGCCCGCGTGAACCCGGAGCGGTTCCTGTACATGGAAACTGAAGACCCGTTGCTGGCGTGGCTGGGGCAGCGTCGCTTTGTGGAGCCGGACGTGGTGAGTAAGCAACTGGCCGAGATGATCGCTGAGTGGCCGCTGGGCTATATTGTGGTGCATACCGACCTTATCAGGCCGAACCGGGCTGCTGTGGGAGAAATTATCGGCTACCTGAACCAGCACCCGGAACTGGTGTGCCCCTATCGGGTTGAAGGGGCGGCAGTTGCCTACCGTACCACGTGGCACCCGTCCGGCTGTGCGCCGCGCACGCCAGCGCAGACAGATGACGGCACCTATCACCTTGACATCGGTGCGGCAGATGACCAGCGTTTTACCGGGTGGGGCTGGCACCGCACAGAGGAGGTTGGCGGTTCGCAGGTGCGCTGGGCTGGCGACCGGCGGCAGCTTGTGGGCGGGCAGGGCACATGGGCAGATGATGCCGCATATGTGGCCGCGCTGTATGTAGATTTGCCCGTTGCCGCTACAGAGGTGGTTGTATCTGCGCAGGCGTTTCATCAGCCGCGAGAGGTGACGCTGGTTGTGAACGGCGTACCAGTGGGCATACAGACTGTATCCCTGGATGGATTGCAGGACGTGACATATCACGTCCCGGAGGCGGCACTGGGCGATGGCACGCATATTGAGTTTGCGTTGCAATACGATGGCGTGCTATCGGCAGAAGATGCCGGCCTGAGTGCAGATTCACGGCGTATTGCCATTATGGTGGATACCGTGGCGTTCGTGCAGTAACGCAAATAATCTGCAAAAAGTTCACGCAAAGTTTGTTTTTTCGTTATGATTAACGTAGTTGATGCAATTTTCATTTATGCTTCACACAGGAGATCCATTGAATGGTAGCCAATTACGAGTTTATTGACGATATAACCATCCCGGATGATATGCAGATTGCTGCCGGGGCCGCTTTTACCAAAGTGTGGCGGCTGCGCAACAACGGTGATGTGAACTGGACATCCGGGTTTACGCTGCGATTTAAAGCTGGTGAGCAGATGGGCACTACCACATCTGTGCCGCTGCCGCCGTGTGCTGTTGGCAAAACGGTAGATGTGGCGCTGCCGCTGACGGCCCCCAACACCCCCGGTACGGCCTTTACAGACTGGATGCTGCACGATGCCGACGGCAACCCGTTCGGCAAATACCCGGTTTATGCGCGTGTGACCGTTATGGCTGATGGCACGCTCCATGCACAACCGGATGGTGACTTTGCTGCTGACCTGACCATCCCGGATGACACGATTATCAATCTGGATGCATCCTTTGAGAAAAAGTGGCTGGTGCGCAATACCGGCAATATCGCGTGGACGGACGGGTTCAAACTGGTGTGGGTGGATGGCGAACAGTTGGGCAACACCTACGAGGTGCCGTTGCCCCCGACAAACGTTGGCGCAACGTCCCAGGTGGCTGTGACGTTTACGGCACCGTCTACCCCCGGCACGGTTTTTAGCGACTGGCAGTTCCAGGATGCCAACGGCACGAAATTTGGCAATCTGGTATATGTGCGCATTAACGCGCAGCCGGTAGAGGCAGACGGTGTCAATGACCTCACCGGCGTGACGGACATTACGGTGCCGGACGACAAACGCTTCAACCCGGATAAGACGTTTACTAAAACGTGGCTCGTCCGTAACACCGGCACGCTACCGTGGACGACGGCTTACAGCGTCCGCATGATTAACGGTACGCCGATGCCGCTGGAAGATCAGGTGTATTTGACCGGGGAAGTACAGCCGGGTGAGGAGGTCGAACTCTCGGTAGACCTCAAAACGCCGTCTACCAACGGCACGTACTACACGGACTTCAAGCTGCACGACCCGGACGGCAATTCCTTCGGGGACATTATCTATACGCGCATCGTGGTGCAGGGTGCAACCAGCGGCGATTCCACGAAAATTCAGGAACCCGTTAACCCCTATGCCAATGTGCCATTGCAGGCTGCGGCTCCGTTCTTCAGCCAGCGTGACCCGCGCTGGGGCAAAAACAAGCTCGGTTCGCATCGCACGCTCACCATTGAGCAGTGGGGCTGCATGATGACCTGCAATGCGATGATCCTGGCATGGAAGGGCATTAACTTTACCCCGGCCACACTCAATGACTACATGCGCAACCAGAATATCTACCAACAGGGCTACCTCACCCCGTGGAACACGGCCACACTGGTGAACAGTAATGTGGCGTTCGATGCACGGCTCATCAAGCAGGGGATGCAGGATAAGGTGTTCGGGACGTACCTCGGTACGATTGTGAACGGCAATCAGATTATCCAGAAGGTGGACGAGTATTTGCAGCGCGGCATCCCGGTGATGCTCAACGTGGACATCACCCCGAACAATGCCTACAACTCCAGCGATACACACTGGGTGGTGGCCGTCAGCCGTTATAACAATGACTATCTGGTTAACGACCCCGCCGAGCAGACCTCCGACGTGATTTCGCTCCAGAAGAAGTACGGGCGTAGCAATAGTGTCCTTGCTGATGCTATCACGCAGGCGATTCTGTATCACTAACCCCCATCCAATAACAGATTGCGCCCCTGCGCATACCGGGGCATGGCGTGCCATGTCCCTACCGTGTGCCCGGTTTTCTCCAGTGATTTTCATAAAATCAGGCAAGTTCGCCGTAACCATTTTGCACTGAGCGGGTTTTATAGTGCGGAATGTTTTGCGTGGCAGTACAGATAGCCTACAATTGTGGGCAGTGTATACAGAACAATATGTGAGGCTACAGATGGCTCAACTTCCATTCGAACTGCAAAAGCTGCCCCCGCCCGCCCTGGCTGTACTGCGTTTTTTCATCGCGCATGGGAACGACCCCGTAGACGATGTGGACATCATGGACGGTGCTGATCTCTCTGAGCGCAGTTTCAGTAAGGCGATTAAACGCCTGGTGACGAAGAAGTTCGCGGAGATGGACAACCAGCGCATGTACACGCTGACGGACAAGGGCTATGACCTGATGCAGGAACTGGCAAAGTATGATGCGGAAGCTGGCGGTGGAGCTGCTGCTGCACTGAAACCTGCCGCCCCTGTACCTGCATCGGTTGCCCCGGTGCAGCGCCGTATGGTGGTGATTGTGCCAGAGCCGCTGCTGGCAGGGCAACCATCCCGGTTGTTCGTGGGTATTAACGATGGCCTGGACAGTGGCAGCGCCGATGTGATGGTGCGGGTAAGCTGCCTGCACGCCGAACCTGCGCAGCAGGACACGGCCATTAGCGTAAGCCGGGGGAGCGCCCATACTGCCTTTGAGGTTACACCCGGCG